>NZ_JAVRBY020000008.1:0-161936 GCF_034531035.1 Nostoc sp. DedQUE02
CTATGGGTCAGCCACTTTATATAGTACATAAATACTATAAAATAGCGATCACGCTGTGCCAGTTGCGTAAGTCCTGAAGAAGTGTTTTGACGTAGCATTGCTACGTCTCTACAAGGGTTCTGGGTAACGCATATTTAATTTCTGGAGATGTCTATTTTATTAAATAGTTCTAATACGAGCCACTTATTTAGGTTTGTATAGCAAAATCTTCTGGGTCAATACCCCAATTTACCCAAGTAATCGCTTGACGTGCAGATTGAATATTAGGTGGTACGCGCAATACATGAATTCTATCAGTGCTGGGACAAGTCATTTTCAAAAGATAAATTGGCTCTTTGTTTTCACCATCACTTACTTTTAATAAAGTGTATTCTTGGTATGAGTCTATAATTGTAGCTTGTAACTCCTCAGCAATACGTTCATAGCCAATTTCTTGAATTAACACTCGACGCAATTCCACGTTTTGTTCTTCTAAAAACCATGAAACTTGCCAATCTTGCGGGCGCACTCTACCATATTTTGCGGGTAAAATAACACCGTGATAGGCATAAACATCACATCCATTTGCTATTTTTATAGTTGGTTCTCCCTCCGCATGGAGGCGATAAGCGCTGTCATAAAGAAACTCTAGAGGGTAATCGCATATCAAACACAACTTTTCAAAGGGAAAAATCCAGCCACAATATTTGATAAGATTTTGAAATGTTTCCCAAGCTTTAGGCGAGTAAATACAATTTAATTCCGAAATTAGAAAATCATATTTACTTGCAACATGTTCCCATGTTTTAGGATTAATACAATTATAAATTATATCAATATATAGATTAATATTAGGATGTGGTAAATTCTGTACAGATGGAACACCTGATAACATCTGGATATCAAGATGTTTATCAATTTCGTATCCAATTTGATTAGTAAAGCGTTTGTTTAATTCTGCCATTAGTTGTTTTGGTAGTTGTTTTGCAATCGGTTCTCCTAAGTTTTCACTAAGTTTTTTCTGATCTTTTGCCCCAAAATAACCAAGTAGATAAGGTGCATATAACCATTTAAAAAATATTTTTAATGCGGAATTAGTGCTATCTGAAAAGATAATTTTTGGTTTACTTCTTCCTGTTAATTCATAAGCAGTCTTAACTGCTTCCTGTGCTTGATAACGGTCTAATATGTTATTTGAAATTACAATATTACTCCATTTTTCTCGATAAAATGATATCAAAGCTTCTTGTTATGAAGTTATTCTTTCAATTTTATTATTAGACATAATAGTAGTTAGAAAGTTTATTTATATTTATACTAAAGTTAAGTGAATGTTAAGTTTTTAAAATTTTTCTCCTCCTTATTAAAAATAATAGCTGAATAAAATTTGAAAAAGTGCTGTTAAGAGTAAATACATTAAGTGCCAAAATTAAATTATCTGAGTTACCTAATAATTTAGATGCTGCTTACCGCAATGGAGCGATCGCTCACCCTTGAGGAATATCTCACATAGAGCGATCGCACTTGTAACCGCTATAGATTGGTCAATGTTGGTTTTTTAGTTGTTAGAGGTGATACAAACCTGAACAATGAGAGAAGAACTAATAATGATAGCCAAATATGAACTTCCGTGAAGAGTTTAAACTGCTGCTACGGGCCCGCTACCCTTTGATTTATATTCCCACTTATGAAGAGGAGCGGGTAGAAGCAGCTATCCGGGAAGAAGCAGCCAACCAGGGTAATCGCCCAGTATATACTTGGGATTTTGTCGATGGCTACCAAGGAAACCCCAATGATGTTGGGTTTGGGCGACGTAACCCCCTACAAGCTTTAGAATTTATCGAAAAATTACCAGCTTCTGCACCTGCGGTAATGATTCTCCGAGATTATCATCGCTTTTTAGATGATGTGGCGATCGCTCGCAAACTCCGCAACTTGTCCAGACTCCTGAAATCGCAACCAAAAAATATTGTCCTACTCTCGCCACGCATCGCCATTCCTGACGATTTAACGGAAGTGTTGACAGTCGTCGAGTTTCCCTTACCCGCCGCTCCAGAAATTAAAACTGAGGTGGAACGCTTACTACAAAGTACTGGTAACTCCCTTTCTGGCAAAGTTTTAGATGATTTGGTGCGCTCTTGTCAAGGACTTTCAATGGAACGGATTCGCCGGGTTTTGGCAAAAGCGATCGCAACCCACGGAGAATTGCGACCAGAAGACATGGAGCTAGTTTTGGAAGAAAAGCGCCAAACTATCCGCCAAACCCAAATCCTGGACTTCTACCCCGCCACTGAGCAAATTTCTGATATTGGCGGACTGGATAACTTGAAAGATTGGTTGATTCGGCGGGGAGGTTCATTTACAGATCGAGCGCGACAGTACGGATTACCGCACCCCCGTGGTTTAATGTTGGTGGGTATTCAGGGAACTGGTAAATCGTTAACAGCAAAAGCGATCGCTCATCATTGGCATTTACCCTTGTTACGTTTGGATGTTGGCAGGTTATTTGGTGGTTTGGTGGGTGAATCAGAATCTCGGACTCGGCAAATGATTCAAGTAGCTGAAGCACTCGCTCCCTGTATTTTGTGGATTGATGAAATAGATAAAGCCTTTGCTGGACTTGGTAGCAAAGGAGATGCCGGAACAGCCAGCCGTGTGTTTGGCACTTTTATTAACTGGCTAGCCGAAAAAAGCTCACCTGTGTTTGTCGTCGCTACCGCCAACGACATCCAAGCTTTACCGCCGGAAATGCTACGTAAGGGGCGATTTGATGAAATTTTCTTTGTGGGATTGCCCACCCAAGAAGAGAGAAAGGCAATTTATGATGTTCATTTATCCCGATTGCGCCCCCATAACTTAAAAAGTTATGACATCGAAAGATTAGCATACGAAACGCCCGATTTTTCTGGGGCCGAGATTGAGCAAACTTTAATTGAAGCGATGCATATTGGATTTAGCCAAAACCGCGACTTTTCTACCGACGACATTTTAGAAGCAGCCAGTCAGATCATACCTTTGGCGCGAACTGCTGTAGAGCAAATTCAGCAACTCCAAGAATGGGCTGCTGCTGGGAGAGCGCGTTTAGCATCGAAACACAATCCTTTGAGCGAACGCCTCCGGCGCACTACGTGAAGCCAAAATAAATGTAGAGACGTAGTACTCCTATAGTTTTTACAAGGGTTCTAGATAACGCATATTTAATTTCACCAGATGTCTATTCAGCATAGCTACAATAATCAGTTAGTCAAAAGTCAATAGTTAATGATGAATTATTATGGACTATTGATTCTTATACTGATGGGTTATATCATGTCCGCTTGATTGCTTATTAAACCCGAAGAACCCCACCCTGCCAAAGCTACGCTTTGTCTCCCCTCCCGAAGCGCGGGGAGGGGTTGGGGGTAAGGTGTAATGACTGTGGTTAGTTATTACTTACTTCTCTACTCGTAACCCTTGAGAGCCAGTTTAATACCGCTCTCCTCAATGAGAGGAAAATACGCAGATGACTGGCTCACCTTCATCCTTGACTCTTGATAATCAGGTTTTAATTATGTTGTCTGGTTTAACAAAATTTATACTAGGGTTCTTCTTAGCGATCGCTGTGCTAATAGGTGGCGGCGCCGCAATTGCACTCTATTTTATGAATCGTACTGGCATAGCCCCTGCCAAACCCATTTTTTCCAATGATAGTCCTTCGGTGAAAGCCCAAGCTCCTAAAAAAACTGAGCCTGGAGAAAGTAAGCCCACTCTTACACCAGGGACATCTACTCAATCGTCTCCAAGCCCAACCTCTACTCCCACAGAATCGCCAAAGGCTACCCCATCACCAAAACCATTACCACCGGGAGCTTACCGAGGGCGTGTTAGTTGGGCTGAAGGCTTGAGTTTGCGATCGCAACCCAATCAAGAAGCTGAAAAGATTGGTGGAGTTGCTTTTAATCAAAAAATTATTGTTTTGGAAGAAAACGACGACAATTCCTGGCAAAAGATCCGTTTGGAAGGTAGCGAACAAGAAGGTTGGGTGAAAGCAGGTAATACTGAAAAAGTTAATGAACAATAGGCATTGGGCATTGGGCATGGGGCATTGGGAAAGAGGAGGCAGAAGGCAACTATGCTGGAGGCAGAAGTTCAAAAATGTTTGAATTTTGAATTTTGAATTTTGAATTTTGAATTGATTTGTCCCCTTGTCTCCCTCATCCCCAGGACACTTACTTGTAAAGAATCATACGAAAAGTAATTCTTACATATAGCTAAGTGGTATACTTTTTTATAGTCATTAACTTTAAAAAAGCAAGTGAAAACAGGGGTAGCTAGCCATTTAATCAAGCTTGCCTCAGTCTACGAGGCATCCGAAAGCATCAAGGTTGTTCCTATCGTAGTTAATTTTAAATTTTTAAATTGGAAAAAGTTATCGACTGATGCTGCAATGCGTCTTTTGTCTGTGGCTCTAATTACGGGGCTTCTGAGTATTGCTGGGCAAGCTTTAGCACTTCAGAAAATCGGAAGTAATGGCCCTGGAGTTAGCAGTAGCCAGAGGTGTTTAAAAAAGTTAGGCTACTTTAACGGTCCGGTAAGTGGCAAGTTTGCTAGCTTGACTCAAAATGCTGTCATTAAATTCCAGCAAGCCAATAGAATAACTGCTGATGGAGTTGTGGGTATTGGTACTCAAAGAGCCTTGCAACGAGCATGTCAGGGTAGAACTTCTAGTCGGAATATCGGTACATCGCGTAGGCTCAACCCGCCGCAGGCATTGGCAGTTGGTCAATACCCTACTCTCTCTCAAGGCAAAACTGGTGCAGCCGTGACTAGGTTGCAACAGCGTTTACGGCAGTTAGGCTACTTTAATGCTAATCCCACTGGGAATTTTGGACGAATTACTAAAGATGCTGTAATTGCATTCCAGCGAAGTTATCGCATAACTGCTAACGGGATTGTGAATCAACAAACTTGGAACGCACTAATGGGTTCCTCTCGTACTCCAGCTAGGTCGAATCTCTCTACTCAACAAGTAAGAGAACTTCAAGTGCGTTTGCGGCAGCTAGGTTATTTAAATGCTGATGCCACTGGGAATATTGGCCCAATGACTAGAGAAGCTGTAATTGCATTTCAGCGAAATAATGGCTTACCTGTTGATGGCATTGCTAATGCCCAAGTTTTAGACTCAGTGCGTAGAGCCTCGACTGGTGGATCTACTACTCAACAACCAGGTAGAAATTATCTAACTGTAGGCGATCAGGGAGAGAATGTCAGATTAGTTCAAGAACGTTTAGCGCAGTTGGGTTTTTCTAATACCAATCCTGATGGCTTTTTCAACGATTACACCAGACAATCTGTGATCGCATTCCAGCAATCTTCTCGACTTAATTCGACTGGAAATGTAGATTGGCAAACTTGGGAAGCATTAGGGTTGAATAGCTCGACTGGAGGAAATTATACTGAGACGAATGGTTATGTATTCACTAATACTAATGACTATGTAGCGCCTCAGAGTAGTCGTTATGTATTACCTCCTGCTAATGACAATGTAACACCTGTTACCAATGGCAACACCTTAGTTGCGAATAATCCTTACAGAGTGATAATTCCAATTTCCAATAATGATACTCTGAGCAAAGTGCAACAATATATACCAAATGCCATAGCGGAGCAATCCAATCTAGGGGATTATGTGAATGCTGGAGCATTTAGCGATCGCGCCCAAGCAGAAACACTAACGAAAAAGCTCCGCTCGTTAGGTCTGGATGCACGGGTAAAATACAATTGAAGAAGAATACAGAATTCAGAATTCAGAATTCTGAATCAATTAGGAGGGAATTCAGCCCATTTATCCGCCAGTCACAAAGAATTCATTCTGAATTCTGGCTCCTGACTCCTGAATTCTTCCTGTTAAATTGACAAGCTCAACTGCGAACCTTCTTGAGTTTTATTCACTTCAATCCTAGCTTGGAAGGCTTCTTTGAGGTGGGGCATGTGGGTAACAGTGAGGATACAGGCGAAATCAGAGGCGATCGCATTAATCGCGGCAATCAAGCGATCGCATCCTTCGGCATCTTGTGTACCAAAACCTTCATCCACAATCAACAATTGCAACGCCGCCCCCGCCCGTTGGGCTAATAGTTTTGCCAAAGCTAAACGGATGGCAAAGTTAATTCTAAAAGCTTCTCCACCTGAGTAAGTTTCATAAGCTCGCGTTCCTCTAGAATCGGCGATTAAAATATCTAAGGTGTCTATTAGCTTGGCATTTTTCTTGGTTGATTTAGCACTGCGTCCAGCTTTTTGAGTAATAAATTGTACATGAAACTGATTGCCACTCAACCGCGAAAGTAGTTGATTTGTCTCGGCTTCCAGTTGCGGCAACACGTTCTCAATCATCAATGCTTGGATACCATTTTTACCAAAAGCTTGCGCTAATTCCTGATAAACCCGATATTCCCGCTTGCAAGATTGTAATTGCTGCTGCTGTTCTTCATATTGAATTTGCAGCATTTCCAGTTGATGCGCCAGCTGTTCTAAACGCCCCAACTTAGCTATTTGCTCGTCGAGTTGCCGTCTGCGAATTGCTAGCTGCTGTTCTAAAGCTTGAATTTGGGCAGATGGATTAGCTGTTGCTTGTAGTTGCTGGATAATACTTTCGATTTGGCCGCCGAGTTTTTGGCGCTCCGTTACTCTGGCGCTTCTAGACTCCTCTAACTCTTGCAATCTCGTCTGGAGTTGCGGATACTGTTGCTGGGCTGATAGCAGATGTTGATACCGCAAATGCCAAGATTGAGCTTTCTTTGCAGCCATACGCAGATTGTTGTGCTGCTCGGAACTGTAGCCAATTTCAGTAATGTGACGCTCAAGAGCCGCAATTTGTTTAGCACATTCAGAATCAATCCGATCCTGCTGGATTTTAACTTGTAATTGGGCAATTTGGGATTGTAATTCTGGTTTTCGGGCTAATAGTTGCGCTTGTCGCTTAGTTGCATCTTTAATTTGCCCTTGTTTAATTTCTGCCCATCGCCACCGCTCAACTTCACTCCGGGCGAGGGCATGATCTTGTTCATTATAATTAACTTGTTGCAGATATTGGTCTAGCTGGCGGAGTTCGGCTTGTTTATCGGGAGCGTAATCACCAGCTTGGAGCGATCGCTCTAAATGCTGTTTTTCAGCAGCAATTTGTTGTAACTGTTGTTGTACATCAGTTGTCGCTTCTAACTGTGCTGCTAACTGTCCTCGCTGTTCGCGTAAACCATCATAGCCCGTCAACTGTTGGGATATATCGCGATATTCTTGTCTGAGTGTCTGAATTTCTTTGTCAGACACAGCCAATTGTTCTCGCACTACCCAAAACTGTCCTTGAGTATCCTCTAACTCATTTTGGGTTTTTTCCACTACTCGACTCCAGTGATGTTCGTCTAAAGGACGCTCGCATAATGGACAAAGTGCTTCAGGATTTTGCAGCATTTGCAATTTCTGCTCTAATTCTCCCAGCAGTTTTTCATAATCCCGTTGGTGAGCTTGCAAACGTTCGATAAAATGCCGCCTTTCTTGCCCTTTTTCTTGGACTCGTTGCAGATAAACTCGCTTTTTCTCCAGTTCTTCAATCTGAATTGCCACATCCATCACCGCTTGTTGCAGTTGCGGTTGGCGGCTGTGCTGGCGTTGCAATTGGTTCTCAGTGCTTTGGAGTTGTTCGAGTCGCGCTACTAAACCAGCATGAGTGCGATCGAGTTGACTTTGTAAAGTTGCTCTTTGTTGCAACAAAGGAGTAACTTGCATTTGCAATTCATCTAAACGAGTAACATGGTGGCGGGCTGCGGCTAGTTGTGATAAAGCGGCTTCGACTTCACCTGATTTAGTTAAAGTTTGTTGAATATCTCGCTCTTGTTGCTGCAAAGCTTCTAGCTGCGCTTGGGCTTGTTGCAGTTGCCGTTCGATTTCGTGAATTTCTTTGGTAAGCTGTTGTTGCTTTTGTTGGCGATTTTGTTGGGCGCGGGTATGTTCTTCAAATTTGACAGCAAAAGCTTCTTCTTGAGATTGGAGACTTTGATATTGGGCGTATCCAGCTTTAATTTCAGCTTCTTGGTGTAATATTTTTTCTAAATCTGATAGCTGAGAGCCAATAGCTGATTGTTCTTGCTGGAGGCGATCGCAATCTTGGGTAAGATTTTGGTATTGCTGCTTTATAAAATTAAGTTGTTGTTCCCAATTTTGGCGCTGGTGCTGGACAACTTGCAAACTTTGTAATTGAATATTATCAAAAGCTTGCACCTGTTGCAGTTGGTTGAGTTCGGCTTCTAACTCCACTCTTTGCGCTTGGGTAATCTGGCGTTGTTGCAGCTGAATTTTTATCGACTCCAAAGAACGCTCTAACTCTACTGCCTGGGCTTTAAACTGACGAGAAGATTCCTTTGCCCGTTCTTCCAAATCATCGTACTGATTGAGTTTCAATAACTCCGCTAAAATTTCTTTGCGTTCTGTGGGACGCTTGAGCATGAATTCATCTGCGCGACCTTGACGTAAGTAAGCAGAATTAATAAAGGTATCGTAATCGAGCTTGATGTGTTCTAAAATCAAATCTTGGGTTGCTCTTACCCCTTTGCAAGTGAGTGAGCGAAACCCAGATGGTATTTCTATTTGAAATTCGAGGACACTAGTACCTCCCCGAATTCGGGTACGAATCACCCGATATTTTTGCTGGTTACTTTTGAAAGTAAAATCAACCCGAACTTCTTTCGCACCAGAATAAATGACATCATCTTCAGCAGTGGCGCGGCTTTCACCCCAAATTGCCCAAGTGATTGCTTCTAAAAGAGAAGATTTACCCGCACCATTGGAACCCGAAATACAAGCCGTATGCAAACCGCCAAAATCTAAAGTTGCATCACGGTAACTAAGGAAGTTTTTGAGGATAAGTTGTACTGGGATCATTCAGGCTATAGCGCCACATCTACTTTTAATTATTAACAGTACAGATGCACTGTTTGTTAGTTTAGCTATCTAGATATCAGGTTTCTAGTCTTGAAGACATCAACTTTACAAAAATTTACAATCATCTGAGTGAATTTTTCTTGTCCCATGAAAAAGTTTTGCTGTCTTCAAAGAAAAATGAAACTTTTCTGGAGGCTTTTCGTTATTTTTTTCTGTTGACTGAGAAGAAAACATTCTTATTTGATTTGTGAGAATAGAAAGTTACAGATCCCTGACTTCTCAAAGAATTCGGGGATCTTATCTCTTACGAATTATTTAGGATTGCGATAGTCGCCAAGAGAGAATTTGTCATAGGCTAATTGCGATCGCTTAACTTAGACCGAGGTATCAACAATCCAATATATGTACCGACAGCAAATTTTGTTAAATCTAGAAATTGAGGGCGACTCTTGTCGTCGATAACCGCAATAATGAGAGAACCAATCACCATAATCAGTGTTACAACAGCCAGCACTTCATCTCTTGAAGGAAATTTCTTGGATAACATAGACTCCCTCGCAAATTGTTTGAATAACTACATCCATACTTTGACAGGTGAGTGTTTGTTCTAGGCTTAAATACAGGTTTGAGATATGAGTGACTTGTGTATGCGATAAGGATGAATTGCCAAATTGGTAGTTAGAATCAGCAAAAGTGTAATGGTTAGCTTATGTCCGGGCGATCGCTTTCCTGTTCTCCAGAAGGTATCCAAAAAGCAAAAAGAGCTTTAATTCGTTATTCCTTAACTCAAAAAGCATTAGCTGATGAGTTAGAAGTAACTCGCCAGCCGATCGGAAAATTCTTTACAGGTAAACCTGTTGACCGCAATCTCTTTGTCCAGATTTGCGACAGGCTAGACCTAGAGTGGGAAGAAATAGTTACTGAACCAGCCAGTGAATCAGAGGTAAATCAAGATAACAGCATTGATATTGATATTGATGCGATCGTGCAAAAGGTGCGCGAAAAGATAAAACCCCTCATTGAAGAACGTTGCGGTACAATGCGGGTGCTAGATATGACTCAGCCTATTGGGTTGAATGACATCTATACCAGCGTTAATATTTTGGATAAAATCACTGGACAGCGGCGGTTAGGCATTGATGAATTATTACAACAGTGTAAAAGCCAGGATTTTGACCTCTTTGGACTCAACAGAATTACTGAAAAACGATTGCCAGGACTGGAAGCGGTTGAAAAATACTCCAAGCTGATGATTTTGGGAAAGCCAGGTGCAGGGAAAACTACGTTTTTAAAGTATTTAGCAATTCAGTGTCTTGGAGGTGAGTTTCAGGCTGAACGTGTGCCAATTTTTATCACGCTCAAAAACTTTGCAGAAGCTGCAAACAAACCTGGATTATTGCAATACATCACTGAAGAGACGATAAATCCTATATCTTCTATTCGAGAAGTACTAACCTATGGCAAGGCATTAATTTTACTCGATGGGTTGGATGAGGTTAGAGAAGAAGATAGTAACCGTGTATTAAAAGAAATTCGTGAGTTTTCCGATCGTTACTCAAAAAATCAGTTTGTGATGACCTGCCGAATTGCAGCACGAGAGTATATTTTTGAGAAGTTCACAGAGGTAGAAGTTGCTGATTTTGACGATGACCAAATTTCCAACTTTGCCAATAACTGGTTTAAGAAGAAAGCTGTAAAATCAAAGACATTTATCAAACGTCTCGAAGAGAATAGCCGAATCAAACAACTTGCTGCAAGTCCTCTGCTGCTGACGTTGCTTTGTTTAGCCTTTGAAGAGTCAGGAGATTTCCCTGCAAATCGTTCTGAGTTATATAAAGAAGGACTGGATGCGTTATTGAAAAAATGGGATGCCAAGCGGGGAATTCAACGCGATCAGATTTACAAAAAGCTATCAGTCCAACGCAAAGAAGATTTACTCAGCAAAATTGCATTGACTACTTTTGAGGGGAGTGAATATTTCTTCAAACAAAAAATAGCAGAGCAATACATTACAGAATACATCCGTAATTTACCTGGTGCTAATACTGACGAAGAAGCATTGCAACTTGACAGTGAGCAAGTTTTGCGTTCAATTGAGCATCATCATGGGCTAGTTGTCGCAAGAGCGAAAAGGATTTACTCATTTTCTCACCTGACATTTCATGAGTATTTCACAGCGAGAGAATTTGTGGTTGTGAGACAGTCATCAGAGGAAGCGCTGCAAAATCTTGTTAGCCATATTACTGAGAAACGCTGGCAGGAAGTCTTTTTGCTGGCGGTTGGGATGGCTCCAAGTGCAGATCGGTTATTGCTGTTGATGAAAGAGAAAATTGATGCCCTTATAACTACTGATGAAAAGTTACAGGATTTTTTAATGTGGGTACAGAATAAATCTCTATATGTTGATACTAATTACAAACTAACAGCAGTTAGAGCTTTTTACTTAGAACTTGGTCTTGGTCTGATGCCTGAGATTAGTCTTGACCTAGCCTGTAGCCTGGATAATACTATTATTTCTGTTGGTTATTCTGCCTCTAACTGTCCTCTCTGTTTTGATCGCGATCTTTTTTTAGCACTACACCTGAATAAAAATTTATTATTTGACAATATTAACTTCTTTGAATATTTCCCAAAACTATATTCCGAACTAGCCATATTACAGAAAGAACTCTTAGAAATAACAAAAGATAAAAGTAGAAATAGTAAAGAAAAATTAAGAAAATGGATGATTAAATATCGCAATTTAGGTCACGATTGGAAATTTAGTAAAAACCAGAAAGAATTGCTGACACAGTACTACGATATTAATCAATTAATGGGAGATTGCCTAAATAGCGATTGTTATATCAGCCGAGAAGTACGACAGCAAATAGAAGATACTTTGCTATTACCGATCGCAGAGATTAAACAGCGCCAACAGCAATCATAAATACCCATATAATAGATAGTGAATTATTCGTTAAAAAACAGAAAATATTTCACAAATATTCGCAAATAAATCTAGAATGGAAGTAAGAGTTCACAGTCAACCCATTCGCCTCTATTCAATGGCTTAGATATGTGGACATGAGTAATAAAACAGCATTTTGGAACAAAATGATACTCATTTACGTCGTGTAAACCTTTCATCTTTAATTTTAGTAACGCACATTAGCAGGATACAAATTCTGAGAAGCGATGTCTATGACGGTTTACGTCTGTGCGATCGCAAAAACTTCCCATCAATAATAAGTACTTGTATACGCCGATAGACAGGTTTAAAAACAGTCAGAAACAAACTCAGTAAATCCTCGTCATTAAATACATCACATACACAAAGGACAACCCTCTTATGACTCGCATACATCAATGGAAATCTGGTACTGCTGCACTGATGGCAATGGCGGTTACTACAACCGTCATTAGTCCCCTATTGAGCTTGGCTCCAGCTAATGCTCAATACAGAATTGATCAAAACAGAACTAGTCAATACGGAAACGTTACCATTCCTTCTGGAGTTAACCTTCCTGTCACCTACGATAAAGAGACAATTACTATTGCTCCTGGAGAAAGTAAATCTCTAACCTTGAGAATTGCCAATGACATTATCGATAGAAATAGAAATGTCTTAATTCCTGCTGGTACTAAAATAAATGGACGGCTAGAACCTGTTGATTTAGATGGTTATTCCAGAGATAGAGATGATAACCAAGGAAAAGGCGTAAGGTTTGTCGCTCAAGAATTAGAATTTTCTAATGGTCAACGTCAGTCAATTAATGCAAGTTCTCGGACATACACTACAACTCAAAGAGTTAAACAGGGGCCCAACACCAGTCAGGTTTTAACTGACGCAGCTATTGGTGGGGGTGCTGGTGTTTTAGGTTCACTAATTACTGGTAATCGCAGAATTGACGATTTAAAACCTGTTATCGGCGCGGCTGCGGGTGCGGGTGCGAGTGTGCTTTTGCGGAACAAAGAAAGAGATGCTTTTGTCCTCAGACCTGCACAGGATTTGAGACTCACACTGAATTCTAACTTGAATTTAGTAGCACAACCCCGCTACTAGATTTAACTTCATTCAAGTTGTGAATTTAATCCTCCCTGATATGCGATCGCCACTTTAACTAGAGTGGGCGATCGCCTTTATTTTTAACCCTCAAAAATTCTCTTGCACCGCAACTATTTCACCTCTGCATCGTCTTAATCGATATCGATATTTATTGTAATACTTATTTAAAAATTAGCTCTATTGTATTCTGTATCTAAAAGAGTATTCAAAATTATGGAATATCCTGATACTTTTATTAAGTAGTAGCGATCAAGGAGCTTTTTCTCATGGTAATTGAAGGTTTAAATTTAAGCACATATCTTGCAATTCCTGTAGTATTAAGTCTTTTGGTTCCGGGAGACAATATAAAGGTATCTTCAGTTGAAAATGCCAGTCAGGTATCCACTAACAATGAAGTGAGTCTATCTAGCCGTGAGCTAATCAGCGCGAATTCTACACCAAAAACATACTATGTCAGTGGTAGTGGAAACGACAATAATAGCGGACTTTCTACTTCATCTGCCTTTAAAACAATTCAAAAGGCAGCAAACCTTACGAACCCTGGCGACACAGTATTGATAATGAATGGAGTATACACAAATACAGGCAAAGCTGGGAGTGTAGTAGATATTAAACGTTCTGGAACTGCAAATGCGTGGATTAGGTATAAAGCATATCCTGGGCATTTCCCAAAAATTCAGCACAATACATGGAATGGGATCACGATTTCAAATAAGGCTTCATATATCGAGATCAACGGGCTGGAGATTATAGGAAACAATGCCAACATAACCCTTGATTATGCGATGAGTCAGAAGACTAATAAGGTAAATCCACTGACTAATGGAAACTGTATCAACGTTGATGGTCGAACGAATGGTCATGTTCATCACATCCGTATTTTGAACAACAAAGTACATGACTGTGGAGGAGCAGGTATTTCAGCGATTGAATCGGACTATGTGACAATAGATAATAATGTGGTATTTAATAATGCCTGGTATGGTGTTTATGGTTCTAGTGGGATTTCAATGTTGAGTAATTGGAATTCTGACAACAACCAGGGATACAAGATGTTTGTTACCAACAACAAGACCTACAACAATCGCATGTACATCCCTTGGATTGCAGTCGGAAAGATCACAGACGGGAATGGCATTATTATCGATAGTACAAAAAATCAAGACAACTCAAAATTGGGTGCATATAAAGGACGTACTTTAGTTAAAAACAATCTTGCATTTAATAATGGTGGTTCGGGTATTCATGCATTTTTTAGCGACCATGTTGATATTGTAAATAATACAGCTTTTTTGAATAATCAGAGTCCAGAACTTAATGGGGGGCAAATATTTGCTCATACGTCGTCTGATGTCAGAATTCTTAGGAACATTCTCTATGCGTTTCCTGGAAAAAATATTAATAACAACACTAAAAATGAAAACGTTGTTTATGATTACAATATTTATCTAAATAGTTCTAAGATAAGTGTCAAGGGGCCTCACGATATTGTTGCAGACTCACAGTTTTTAAGTAAGCATCCCACTCTCGAAAAAATCTCTGACGATTGGAAATCACTAGAGAAACAAAATTCGCCAATGCGGACTGTTATACAGGCTAATTCGGCAGGTTTTGTTTGCGATCCAGTGAATTATCCTTTGCAAGGCAAACAGATCGTAGTGGGATGCTCCTCGCTATCTTCGACTCAAATTGCTTTTTCTGATGTTTCATCTAATTATTGGGCAGCACAATTTATTCAACAATTGTCTCAGCAAGGTGTAATTGCCGGATTTCCCGATGGTAGCTTCCGCCCAGAAGAACCGGTGACACGCGCTCAATTTGCCGCGATGATCGACAAAGCTTTCCCAAAAGCCCAGCAACGGCAGGCAATTAATTTTATTGATGTACCTAGCAACTATTGGGCATATAGTGCGATTGGGCAAGCTTATACTATTGGTTTCTTAGCTGGTTATCCTGGCGATCGCTTTGAGCCTAATCAAGCTATCCCCCGCGAGCAGGTTTTGGTTGCCCTCGCTAATGGTTTGAAATATAGTCCTAGTGGCAATACCGAAAGCACTCTGCAATACTTCAACGATGCCTCTAACATCGCTAACTATGCCCGTAGCCCGATTGCCGCAGCAGCCCAAAAGCAAATTGTGGTGAACTATCCGAACGTCAAGTTACTGAATCCAACAGCAACCGCTACTCGCGCCCAGGTAGCAGCTTTTATCTACCAAGCATTAGTTAGTTCTAATCAAGCCTCAGCAATTAACTCACCCTATGTAGTGTTAAAACCTAGCAATTAACTCGTCATATACAATGTTTGTCGGGTCTACTAGTTCAACACCTGTATCAGTTACAATTAGAATCTGTTGATTTAGATAGTTATTTAATAGGCGATCGCTACTTTAACTAGAGTGTGCGATCGCCTTTACTTTTAACCATAAAATTTTCTACTTAACAGCAACTATTCTTTCTCTAGATCGTCTCACTCCGTATCTATATTTTTGGAAATCTGCTAATAGAGAATAGTGTGATGATATTACTTCTATTAGCTAGTTCGTTTGGCATAGATTTTTTGAATTATGACTATATGACTAAAGTAATGGTTTTGAAAAAAAGCAGAAAAATTAGGAACCTTGTACTTTAGTAAATGTCTAACTAATTAACAGTAAAAAAAATAATAAAACTGGAGCAAAAAAATAATGTTTAACTTAAATCGTTGGCAATCTAGAACAGCTGCACTCATAGCTTTGAGCGTCACAGTCGGTACTGTAGCGCCTTTCATTACAGCTTCACCATCTTTAGCTCAAACGACTTTTTCTGATGTTTCATCTAACTATTGGGCAGCACAATTTATTCAACAATTGTCACAGCGAGGTGTAATTGCCGGATTTCCTGATGGTAGTTTCCGCCCTGAAGAACCGGTGACACGCGCTCAATTTGCCGCGATGGTTAACAAAGCTTTCCAAAAAGCACAGCAACGGCCAGCAATCAATTTTGCTGATGTACCTAGTAACTATTGGGCATCCAGCGCGATTCAACAAGCTTATACCATTGGTTTCTTATCTGGTTATCCCGGTAATCGCTTTGAACCTAATCAAGCTATTCCCCGCGAACAGGTTTTAGTTTCCCTCGCTAACGGTTTGGAATATACTCCTAGCGGTAATACCGAAAGCACTCTGCAATACTTCAACGATGCCTCTAACATCGCTAGCTATGCCCGTAGCCCGATCGCCGCAGCAACTGAAAGGAAAATTGTGGTGAACTATCCGAATGTGAACTTCCTGAATCCAACTGCAACCGCCACTCGCGCTCAGGTAGCAGCTTTTATCTACCAAGCATTGGTTAGTTCTAATCAAGCCTCAGCAATTAACTCACCTTATGTAGTGGCTGTCGGGTCTACTACCCCAACACCTACATCAGTGACAATTGCCCAAGGGACTACTATTCCTGTGAAGTATGACAAGGCAGAAAAAATTCTCGTTACAAAGGATGAAACATCGCCCTTGACATTGACAGTATCCCAAAATGTGGTGACGCAAGACGGAGCTGTAGTGATTCCTGCTGGTAGTCAAGTTGTTGGTCAACTCAAACCTGCTACAGGCGGTTCTCAATTCGTTGCTGAGAAACTAGTTTTGACCAACGGTCAAGAGTATCAGCTTAATGCTAGTTCTGACGTGATTACCAAAACTGAAACCGTCAAGAAGGGTACTAGTGTTGGTTCAATTATCAAGGATACTGTATTGGGCGCAGGTGCGGCAACTGCGGTATCTGCGGTCACAGGCGATCGCGCCATTGCCACAGAAGAAGTCTTGGGTGGTGCTGGTATCGGTGCGTTGGTTGGTCTGTTCTTCGGGAAGAATAGTGTTGACTTAATCGCCATTGACCCAAATACCGATTTACAAATGACCATCAATCAAAACTTGTTGGTTTCATTAAGATAGTCATTAGTACATATAAAGCTGAATTGTAAGAATAGCGTAAATACTAATATATTTAGTATTTACGCTAGTTTTTTATCAAACTAAAACCTTTGAGAAACTTGCTGAAACTAAATTTAAGTTAAGAGCCTATTTATAAAGTAAATATTAAGTAGGATGTGTTACGGCTATGTAAGGATTTGGGAGTTTCAAAAAATCAGCATTAGCCGTAACGCATCATATCTGTCGGTGCGTTAAGCGTTGCTATAACGCACCCTACAATTTAAGCTTTACTTTATAAATCATCTCTAAGCAAATTTTTTACGCCGTTTTTTATTAGCGTAAGCTTGTACCATTAATTACGAATTACGAATTACGAATTACGAGTTACGAATTAGTAATTATTCGGTCAAGCCGTTCGTAACCGTTCGATGTCTCGCATCGGTGGCGCACCGAACAGGCGGGAATATTCCCGGCTGAACTGTGAGGGACTTTCGTACCCGACCTGATAGGCAGCAGAGGTTGCATCACAATCTTCCGTCAGCATCAGGCGACGAGCTTCCAACAGTCTTAACTGCTTTTGATATTGAAGCGGACTCATTGAAGTCACTTGCTTGAAGTGCTGATGAAACGACGAAGTAGACATTCTTACCTGCTTTGCTAAATCCTCGACTCGCATCGGCTGAGTAAACTTAGACTTAATCCGTTTAATCGCTTCGGCAATTCGCTGCATACTGCTGCCAGATGTAGCAATTTGACGCACGGCTTCACTTTGTTCCCCGATCAGCAGACGGTAGTAGAGTTCCCGAATCATCATCGGTGCCAGCATAGGAATATCCTGTGGCGTATCTAAGAGCTTAGTGAGGCGAAGGGCACAGTCAAGCAACGTGGGATCGGCGTTGCTCACAAATAAGCCTCGGACAGAGTTCTCTTTCTTCGCTGAACTAAAATTCATTTGAGCAGCCATTTCACAAAGTTGCATTGGGTCTAGGGTCAGCTTTAATCCCAAATACGGCCGATCGCTTGTCGCCTCAACAATACACCCGCCGATGGGGAGATCGACTGAGACAACAAGACATTGCCCAATCTCATAGGGATACGTTTCCTCTCCCAGCACTATGTTTTTCTTGCCTTGAACGAGAATGGCCAGACGCGGTTCATAATCCTGGTAAATGATCGCAGATGACGCATTCGATCGCGAAAAGCTCAATGGTGCGATCGCAGTTGGATAAACAAGGTTGTTATTGGGTTCGGTGTGCCGCTCCACTAATGCCGCCAGCGCTTCGCAGCGATCTGCAACTACCTCAGAATTGGGGATAACGAAAGTCATGGTAAAGCCTCGACTCATTCAATGCCCTACACGATTATAGAATGTCTTCAAGCAATCCATGCTGGAGAATTAGGCAAGGATCGAAGAGTTTTAGGCATTGGAAACTCTGAATCGAATTCGTAGGATGAAAGCATCTCAAGCAAGACCTTAAAGAGTCCGAAGAACGATGCCGCATTTCTTTCCTGAAATTAAAAACTTCTTGGAGGAAATGGCAATCCGTCCAAACAAACTTTGAAAGCAGTTTTACGCCTTTGAACTCCTCAATAACAACTGAAGCAATAAGCAGGAGAACCTATTTATGCAAAATACTCCGCAACAAATGAAAGCAATGGCTGTGGACGAGTTCGGTCATGCTGACAAGCTGACTTTGCACACCTTACCCGTGCCTATGGTAGATGCAGGCGAAGTTTTGATTCGCATCGAGATTGCCGGAGTTGGCATCTGGGACGCAATGGAGCGTGAAGGCGATCTGGTGTATAACGAAGTCCATTTTCCGCGCGTGCTGGGCGGCGAATGTGCAGGCACGATTGTTGCCATTGGCGACGGCGTTGAGCGTTTTGCTGTTGGCGATCGCGTTTACGCCCAGAGCTTCATGAATGACAAGGGCGGTAGCTATGCCCAATACGTCGTCGTATCTGAAAAAACGGTCGCGTCGATACCCGATGGTCTCGATATGCTGATGGCAGGCGGGCTACCCATTGCTGGTATCACAGCGCTAAACAATTTGCTGGCACTGGGGATAGGCAGCGAAACCAAATTAATGCTGTGGGGCGCGAGCGGCGGTGTCGGTCACGTGGCGCTGCAACTGGCTAAACGTATGGGGGCACTCGTTTTCGCGATCGCATCTGGTGCAGACGGCGTAGAACTGTGTAAGCAATTGGGTGCCGACGAAGCGGTAGATGGACGCGCCGACGACGTTGCCCAACGCGCCCGCGCTTTTGCCCCCGATGGTTTCGATGCGGCGCTGGTGTTGGTGGGCGGCGACACAGTTCAATCTACGCTGAGTTTGGTGCGCCAGGGTGGGATCGTCTCCTTTCCTAACGGCGTGATGCCCGAACCCAAAGCGCCCGACGGTGTGGAACTCAAGAAGGCAAATGGCTTCGCCGACCCGATGTTGTTAGACGAACTTAACCGATTGATCGGTATCGGTGAGTTTCAAGTTCACATCGCGCAGACATTTGCGCTGTCAGAGGCGGCACAGGCGCAGGATGCGATGAAACAGCACTATTTGGGCAAAATCGTGTTGCGCGTGAGCGGCGAATAAGCGCTGATTGAATTTTCAGCTTTGACAACAACTTTACTCTCAACAAATTTTGACATCTTTGCAGGAAAAATACTTATGAATCTCACGGACAACACCATCCTCATTACTGGCGGCACAAGCGGCATCGGTCGTGGGCTTGCCGAGGCTTTCTATCAACGCGGTAATCAAGTGATCGTCGCAGGTCGCCGTCAACATCTTCTCGACGAAATCACCGCCGCTCACTCCGGTATGCACGGGATTCAACTTGACGTTCAAGATCCGGCGGACATCGAAGCCTTTGCGTCCCGCGTTCGAGAGCAGTTCCCTAAACTCAATGTTCTGATCAACAATGCCGGAATTGCTAAGACGGAAGACCTCACCTCAGATCCGATCGATTTCTTTGCGATCCAGTCTATGATTCAGACTAATGTTGTCGGTGTACTTCACCTCACGGCGGCGCTCCTCCCGACTCTCAAACAGCAACCGCATTCAACGATTATCACCACCACCTCTGGCTTGGCTTTCGTTCCCATCAGTCCATATCCGACTTATTGCGCGAGCAAGGCTTTTCTGCATTCTTGGTTGCAGTCGCTCCGCGTTCAGCTTAAAGAAACCTTCGTGGAGGTTCTTGAACTTGCCCCACCCTATGTACAGACGGAACTTGGCGGGGCTAGTCAGGCGACCGATCCTGCTGCAATGCCACTGGCTGACTTTATTGCTGAAGTGATGCAGATTCTCAGCACTCCCAACCCGCCCCACGGCGAAATCCTTGTTAATCGTGTCAAAGCACTACGATTTGCTGAAAGGAACGGTGAGTATGAGCAAATATTCGCAAGCCGCAACGAACAATAGACTTCTTGGCATTTGTAGGGAAAAGGGTAAGGGGGAAAGGGTAAAGGAAAATAAAAACCTTTTCCCTTTAACCTTTCCCCTTTTCCCACCTCTTGCAAAAATTACTTTTGCAAGAGGTCTAATGACAAGCGTTAAGAATCTATCGATCGCCAAAAGAGGGCTGCGATCGCACGCTGCGACATCAATGAGAAATGGACTGTACAAAATTGCTTTCGTTAAATCACTAAAAAATTCTTGGAGAAAGTAGCAATATGTCTGAGCAAACGAACCTTGGTGGCAATTTTACGCTGCCGAACACTTCAATCACAGTGAAGCGCATAGGTTATGGTGCCATGCAACTCGCGGGCCCGAATGTAATGGGTGCGCCGCGAGATGTGGATGCAGCCGTTGCTGTTTTGCGCGAAGCGATCGCCCTTGGCATTAATCATATCGACACCAGCGACTTCTACGGCCCTCACATCACGAATCAAATTATCAGACAAGCACTGCATCCCTACCCAGAAGATTTAGCGATCGTCACCAAGGTTGGAGCGCGTCGTCCTGAAGATGGCTCGTGGGTTCCCGCGATGTCGCCGCAGGAACTAACCGAAGCGATTCACGACAACCTGCGTAACCTCGGACTCGATGCGATCGATGTTGTCAATCTCCGCTTGATGGGTGACGTTCACGGCCCATCAGAGGGTTCTCTTGCAGAGCCGCTAACGACCTTAGCCGAACTTAAGGAGCAGGGATTAATTCGTCACCTCGGTTTGAGCAATGTCACACCTACGCAGTTGGCAGAGGCGCAAACGATCGCAGAAATCGTCTGCGTGCAGAATCAGTACAACGTAGCGCACCGGGAAGATGACGCTTTCATTGACGACCTCGCGAAGCAGGGAATTGCTTATGTGCCGTTCTTCCCGCTGGGTGGGTTCAATCCGTTGCAATCGTCAGCCCTCGATGCTGTCGCAGCATCACTTGGAGCCACACCGATGCAGGTCGCCTTGGCATGGCTGCTTCAGAGATCGCCGAACATCCTGTTAATTCCTGGAACGTCATCCATTAGTCATCTGCACGAAAACACCAAAGCGGCAGACCTGCAACTTTCACCGCAAACGATCGCACATCTCGACGCGATCGCTACAACTGCGGTTCAGTGAAAACATTATTGTCCAAGGCTAAAAACTAATTCTCAACTTCCGGCAACCAAATAATAAATGTAGTTCCTGGCGCATTGGGTGAAGTGAATTTAGAGTTGATTGCAGGGCTGAAAACCTCAATTTCGCCCTGCATTTGCTCTATTAGTTGTTTAGCGATCGCTAACCCCAAACCTGTACCGGGAATTTCTGTTTGCGCTTGTACACCGCGATAATGCCGTTCTCCAAGATGTTCTAAATCCTGGGGTGGAATACCGGGCCCGTTATCACTAATAACTATTCCCTGAAAATGAGCTTTTTTTTGCCCTGCCTGAATCAAAATTTTACCACCAATGGGAGTATATTTCAAAGCATTATCAATAATATTAGTTAACACTTCTCGTAATGCTTTGACATTGGCACGTACTAGAGATGAATTCTCTTGAATTTCAGTTATTAGTTTTAGCTTTCGCTCTTGGGCGATCGCTTTGGCTGATATTAATAATGGTTCTAATATATCTGCTAGGGAGCAGTCAACTGCTTTATCTCCCGTTCCTGGTAATAATAGCGGCGGTTTAGCGGATTTTTGAATAGTTGCTTCTACAAATACTCCATCTTCCGGTAGATGTAGTGGTGCTAAATCTGCCTCTGTCAAGTCAATTACTTGTTCAAATTGTTGCAGTAATTCTTTAAGGCGATCGCTTTCTCTGACAATACTATTTGCCACATCCCGGTTAGCATCTGCTGGTCGTAGTCGTTTCAATAACAATTTGCCAAAAGTCCGTAAAGCTGTTAATGGGTTACGAAACTGATGCAACAGGTTATCTAGCAAATCTTGCTGTTTTTCTTGGAGAATTTGTTGCTCGCGCAACTGCTCCTCAAACCATGCTCGGCGCTGATCTAAAATACAAGCGATCGCTAATGTTTGAGCTATCCGTTGAATCTGACTTTGCTCGTGTTCGTTCCATGCCCGGTCTTGCCTACCTGTCACTAATAACCCCATCATCACACCCTCATAAACCAGAGGTAAAACAATTTGGTTGCCACTAAGTAGGTATTCATTTTTTAGATCGGGTTGAGACGAATCTGGTGTCTCCGACTTCCGTGACGAGCTGGGAGATTCTGAACCTGCTGTCAATAACCTTCTCTGATGATTGGGTAATCTCAACGCATTTCCAACTTGAAGTTGCTTGTATGCTGTCCCCTCAGCATTCTCCTCTCCTGGCGGTAGTAATGCTGTTTCTGGGTAAATCACCACAGGAATAAGTTTTGCATCACCGGAAGGAGTTTCTATCAATTCTTGTGTTAGGTACACAATACTTAAAGTTGCTCCCAGCCCTTGGGTTAGTAGCGCTATTTGCTCTCGACACAGAGCAAGAAAATCGGAACTGGCAGACATTAACATTTTTTAGCTATTGCTCAAGATTATAGATTTTGAGGCATGATGTAAGAGAGGATACTTAATTTTTACCTCACTCATTTAATAAAGCTTAACTAAAATTTTCTTAGAGATGGTTTCTACTAGGGGATTATATTCTTAGGTAATTTTGTTTTGTCTATATTAGATATTAACTTTCTTATATTAAAAGGTTAAAAACTATTGATATTTTGAACTAGAACCTATATAATGACGACGGATTTTGTAGCTATCACTACAATCTATAGCTTGAAAGAGGAGGACAGTATATTGGCAAGGAGACGCAAAAGGAAGAGTCGTCGTCGTCAGGAAGGACGGCGTATTTTGGAACATGTGCCTCAATATAGCATCGAAAGTGGCGAAGAAAAGCCTGTGACAGCAGCGAGAAGATTCATTCAAGCTGAAGGGATTTTGCCACCTGCATTGCTACTCGTAAAGCGAAATGAACACACTACAGATCGTTATTTCTGGGCAGAAAAGGGACTGTTTGGTGCTCAATACGTAGAGGAAAACCATTTCTTGTTTCCTAGCTTGAGGGTGTTAGAACCTTCGCCAGGTCAGGAACCTCTTGCTTTAGCTAGTAGGTGAACCGATAAATGGTCATCTTAGGCATTGAATGTGGCTCCTGACTACATTAACTGGCAAAATTGCTAAGTTTATGCAAAATTTAATTTTTTTTTAGTTTGTACCTGATTTGCCAGTAAATCTAGTCCAGGTAGTTGGAAAAAAAACCTGTCTCAAACCACGCTAGATTGCATGGGTTGATACTATTTTGATGATGCAGAAGGGAGTGGGTATAGAGCCAAGCGCGTCTAAAAAGAAGAGTGAAGTTGCGCTCTTATGCCGTAGATGGTTAAAGCTTGCTCTGTCAATGAATTTAAGTTAATGAATTTAAATTTTTTCCCCACGACACAAGTCATGGGGAAAAGTGACAAAGCAGGGGTCTTGATTTCCTCCTTCCTACTTTCCATTACCTAAAGAGTAGGTCTGGTCAGAAGTCTGCATATCATAGTTAAGAGATGGTCACAAAAAGCAACAATTATTTCCCAGGCTTAAGCTGTAGAGTCCTCTGCAACTCGCTGAGTTCATCTCGATGGGCAACTACGGTTATGTTACTTGAGGAGGTTTGTTCGCTCTGAGTTGTTTCTACTTTGAGCGATACCTTCTCAAGTCTTCCAGATTTTTTCCAATAAAATAGACCACTTAAAGGCGACAGCAATACCAGCGCGAGAACAAAGGTACTGAGGCTAGGAAAAAGCAGGGATACAACCAAAGATAGACAAATAATCCCACTAGCTGCCAGTAAAGTTAGAAATATAGCTAAGAACCAGCTGGGGCGAACATTACCTTCAAAAATCACCTGGTTTTGTTCTCGGTCTACCCCTGCCACTCGGTAAGACCGCGATCGAAAATACTCTTTTAATTGAGACATTAAAGCAGCTTCGTCTTGCTCAGATACCAGTTGCACTATTTCTGTGCGGTCTTTAGTCGAGGCACGAATAAAGAAAAACAGCCCAACCGATAACAACAAGGTTAGCAGGAACGTAGATGGCAGAATAGCAGTATCCATAACTAATTGTTAGTGTTTGACTGGAGGAGACTTATTCATTATCAATTATTCGTTATACCAATTTGAACAATGATTGCGACAAATGGAGCGCCAAAAAGCGATTATTAGGGACTCTTCCACAATCCAAAGTCCAAAATCGCTCGACTAAGCGCTCACGACGAAGTTTAAAATCTAAAATGGTATTACCTTCTCCTCCCGTTAATGTAGTTTTGCCAAAGAAAAGCTAAATCCTGAGCTTGAACTTGCCATTCGGGAAAAACTTGGTACATCCGCCTGGGGCGTCCCCGTCCTTCGAGTTTCTTCCAATATCCAGTGATTGCCCCTTGGTCTTCCAAAAATTTGATTGCACTGTAAAGTACGGTATCTGAAAGCCGATAGATGGGATATTCAGTTTCTAATTGCTCGATCAACTCGGTTCCGTAGGATTCACCTTGTAATAAAACAGACAGTATGTAACAAACTGCTAGTTCCTGACAAAGGTAAGTTGGCGGAGGATTCTCAAAAAATTGATATATATCCTCAAGTTTCATGGTTAGTGAATGGCTAAAAAAATGCTTTAAAGTAAGGTCTACAATCCTTATAGCCAGTATACAGTGCTACCACTAAGTGAGTAATACATATAAAGCTACTTAGACTAGATATTCATTGCGTAAACACCAAATAATCACCCACGCCTGTAAAGTTGTGGGAAGAGTTTGCGAGTTTTAGGGGTACAAAATAGTAGACTTCTTGCAGAAGTGGGGTAAGGGGTAAAGGGGAAAACGGCGATAGAATTACCCTTTTCCTTTAACCTTTACCCTTTCCCCCCTCTTGCAAAACTATTTTTGCAAGAGGTCTAGTGTACCTCTACCCAAGCTCGATACGGTGTGGTGAGGAACGAACAGACAGTGGCGAACTCACTATCTTGGTGTCAAGTGATGCTGAACTAGTTAGAACCGCTTAAGCAATAAAATGCCATCGAAGAAATTTTACAGGTAAAATGCTATTTTGTCTGTAAAAGTTAATAAACACTTTGTTTTACAGTGATTTTCCCAATGCGAATTTTAAAAGCTTACGCTAAGGGATGTGTCTGGGTTAAGGCTGGTATGGCAGTGGAAACACTTAAGCAGTAACGATTACTTATTTCTTTGACAAGAGAATCTCTTGTCTCTTATGGCAGGTGTGATAGTAAATTTATCAAAGAAGACCTAAATTTTCACGTTATGTGGATATGGAAAAGCCCCCAAGAAACCTAACCTCTTAACCCCCAACACGTCGCGGGAAGGGGAAAATTCAAAGTCTTTCTTTATTTAAGAGAAAGATTTAGAGAGGTTTTCCATATACAGTAGACCTCTTGCAAAAGTTCTTTTTGCAAGAGGTGGGAAAATGGACTCATGTTAAAGGGGAAAGGGAAAATAACAAACCTTTCCCCCTTTCCCCTTACCCTTTTCCCGACAAATGCCAAGAAGTCTAGTAAAAAGCCAGAAAGAATACGGGGAGAGGGGGAGATGCGGTGACACAAGTAAAGAACTCTCCATATCTCCTTGTCCCCGCGTCCCTTAATCAAGCGCCCAGCACATTGGTGAACTATGTCACAAACTCCTGATGCCCCATCATCTTCCTCAACTCTTAGGGCAATTGCCCAAACTTTTCGCCTTACAGGTTGGATCAGCTTCTGGATTCAGCTAGTACTAGGCGTTGTTTCTAGCATAATTGTGTTGTTGTTCGCCATCTTTAATCAAAGAACTGGCAGTCCTAGTAATAATCCTGGGACTGGCTTTGGCGTATTTTTAGCAATTTGTGGACTGGTTGTTTTGGGTGGAGGTATTTATTTAGCTTATCGTTACACGAGAATTGGCAAACAATTGGAATCCTCCAATCCCAGCAATCGCCCTCGGAAAAGCGAGACTGTGCAAGTATTACGCTTAGGGCTGTGGGTGAATTTAGGAGGAATACTGGTGACTCTTTTGGGGGCGCAAGCGATCGTTGGAACACTGGTAGCAAGATCCATATCTCCTCAAGCGATAACTACCCAATTTTTTGACCCTACCCGAATTATTAGCGGTCTAGATATGCTTGTGGTGCAGGCAAACACCAATACTGTTTCAGCACACTTTGCAGGGGTTATTGCATCGCTTTGGTTACTCAATCGCATTAACCGACCTTAGAAAGGGGAGTAATACCAAATTTTGGATTTTAAATTTTGGATTTTAAATTTTTCTAGCCCTAGCAAGATTGGCAGGGGGAAATTTTTATGGTTGCTTTTATGCTCGTCGCAAGCCAAAATCAGTATATGCTGATGTGTTGGCAGGTAGATAATAGGCTAAAAACTGAGAAAAATCTGTGCTGGATATCAAGCAAATACGGGAAAATCCGCAATTAGTTCAAGAACGATTGAATAGTCGTAGTGGTAAATACGACATTGAACCGATATTACTGTTAGATCGGCAACAACGGGAACTTGAGGGGACGCGTAGTCAACTCCAAGCTCGTAGCAACGAAATTGGTAAAATTGTCGGGCAGAAGATTAAATCTGGGATCAATCCTCAAGACCCAGAAATTCAAGCTTTACGGGATGAAGGTAACTCTGTCAAAGCTACGTTGAGTGAACTGGAACCCCAAGAAAAAGACCTCAAAGCTAAAATTGCTCAACTTGTATTGGCACTTCCCAATTTGCCCAGCGACTCTACACCCCTTGGTAAAAATGATGAAGATAACGTAGAAGTGCGGCGTTGGGGTGATGAGTACATTCCCCAAAATCCGAATATTCTCCCTCACTGGGAAATTGGCGAAAAGCTGGGTATTCTCAATGTTGAGCGAGCTGTTAAAGTTGCCCAAAGTCGCTTTGTGACTTTGATAGGCGCTGGTGTGGCATTGGAGAGGGCATTAATTCAATTTATGCTGAGTCTCCATACTCAAGCTGGTTATGTGGAAGTCAGTCCACCGCTATTAGTGAATACTGAGTCTTTGACGGCGACCGGTCAGTTACCTAAATTTGCGGAAGAAAGCTTTAAATGCGCTGATGACGACTTGTGGCTGATTCCGACGGCGGAAGTTCCAGTTACAAATCTCTACCGGGGTGAAATTCTCGCTGCTGAAGATTTGCCTATTTACCACTGTGCTTTTACTCCCTGTTTTCGTCGCGAAGCTGGTAGTTATGGGCGCGATATGCGGGGATTAATTCGCCTGCATCAGTTCAACAAGGTGGAAATGGTGAAGTTTGTCGAACCCAGCACTTCTTTTGATGAACTGGAGAAATTGGTAGGGAATGCAGAAGCAATTTTACAGGCGTTGAAGTTGCCTTACCGAGTAGTAAATTTAAGTACTGGAGATTTGGGATTTGCTTCTACCAAAACTTATGATTTAGAGGTTTGGTTGCCCTCTTCTGGCAAATATCGCGAAATTTCTAGCTGTTCCAATACTATAGATTTCCAAGCGCGACGGGCTGATATTCGCTTCAAAGAGGCGGGGAAGAAAGGAACTCAGTTCGTACATACCCTCAATGGTTCAGGTTTGGCGGTGGGAAGGACGATGGCAGCAATTTTGGAGAATTATCAACAACCTGATGGGACGGTGAGGATACCAGAAGTGTTACAACCTTACTTGGGACGTGAAGTTTTGTAATTTGTCATTGGTCATTTGTCATTTGTCTTTTACCAATGAGCTATGCCCCATGCCCAATGAGAGCAGTTGACGGCAGTTGCTCCACTTGGGGAGACCCCAAGACCGCACTGCCTCCTCCACTTGAGGAGACCCCTGCGTACCCGTCACTGCCTCCCCAATGCCCAATTAGAATAGAGATAACTATAGCTTAATATCTTCACTAATTTACTCTATGTCAGTTTTAGCAGCGATCGCAGTCTTGGCTGTTTTGATCTTGGTACACGAGTTGGGACATTTTGTTGCAGCACGTTCTCAAGGCATTCTCGTTAACCGTTTTTCTTTGGGTTTTGGCCCAGTTCTTTTAAAGTACCAAGGGTCACAAACCGAATATGCTGTCCGTGCTTTTCCCTTGGGCGGCTTTGTGGGCTTTCCTGATGATGACCCCGATAGCGATGTTCCACCCAATGACCCAAATCTGCTGCGTAACCGTCCAGTTTTAGACAGGGCGATCGTTATCAGTGCTGGAGTAATCGCCAATTTAATATTTGCCTATTTAGTGTTGGTTCTGCAATTGGGTATCGTCGGCATTCCCAAGGAATTAACCTATAAAGCTGGTGTCGCCGTACAGCCTATTAATCAAGAATCTGTTGCCTATCAGGCAGGAATTCGGGAAGGAGATATTATTCTGGCTGTTAACGGTCAAGAACTTCCAGCTTCTGATAAGTCAACTCCTTTGCTGACAAAAGAAATTCAAACTCATCCCAATCAGCAAATCGAACTGAAAATTCTGCGTGACAACCAACAACAAACTCTGAAATTAACCCCAAAATTAGGAGCTGATGGCAAAGGTGTAGTTGGTGTGGCACTTAGTCCAAATGCTACGGCAGTTTATCGCCGTCCTAATAGTCCTTTTGAAATTTTTGGCATTGCTGCTAACAGGTTTCAACAATTATTTGTTGGTACACTCAGTGGTTTTGGTCAGTTGATCACCAACTTTCAACAAACTGCTGGACAAGTTTCTGGGCCAGTTAATATTGTCAAAATCGGTGCAAAATTAGCTGAGGACAATAGCGCAAATCTGTTGTCTTTTGCGGCAATTATCAGCATTAACTTGGCTATTATCAATATTTTGCCTTTACCAGCTTTGGATGGCGGACAACTCGCTTTTCTGCTGATTGAAGGTTTACGCGGTAAGCCTGTGCCTGCCCGGATTCAAGAAGGTGTAATGCAAACCGGTTTGGTGTTACTCTTAGGCTTAGGAATTTTTCTGATAGTCAAAGAAACTACTCAATTAACTAGCCAATTGGAGTGGGTACAAAAATTATTCCAGTGAAAATAGAGAGTGCAAAAAAGAAACTTTTACCTTTAAGGAAGCGATCGCTAGAAATTTTAGCTCGTCTGAAGCGTCTTTATCCAGATGCTACTTGCTCTTTAAATTACTCAACGCCAGTACAATTGTTGGTGGCAACGATTCTCTCTGCTCAATGTACTGATGAGCGGGTGAATAAAGTAACACCAGCTTTATTTGGGAAGTTTCCTGATGCTGAGAGTTTAGCGATCGCTGACTTGGTAGAATTAGAAAGTTTGGTGCGTTCAACCGGATTTTATCGCAACAAAGCCAAAAACATTCAAGCCGCCTGTCGGATGATTGTCACTGAGTTTAACTCTGTTGTCCCCAACCAGATGGAACAGTTGTTAAAGCTTCCAGGTGTGGCACGGAAGACAGCAAATGTAGTTTTGGCTCATGCCTATGGCATTAATGCTGGCGTGACGGTAGATACTCACGTTAAGCGCCTTAGCGAACGTTTGGGTTTAACTGATCATACAGACCCCGTTCGGATTGAACAAGATTTAATGGGTTTATTGCCTCAGCCTGATTGGGAAAATTGGTCAATTCGGCTGATTTATCATGGTCGGGCGATTTGTAAAGCCCGCTCTCCCGTATGCATTGCTTGTGAACTCGCCGATTTATGTCCTGCTGCTAATAAGCCAGGGGTTGTAGGGTAAACGACACAAGTAACCCCAGAATTGATGGGGAGACTGTAGAATGGAAAACGGTGTCTTTAAATTAAGTTAGAGAATTTATGGCAAAAAAGAGCTTGATTGAGCGCGAGAAAAAGCGCACCAGGTTGATAGAAAAGTATGCTGACAAGCGAGAAGCTCTTTTGGAAGAGTTCAGAAGTGCAGCATCTCCTCTGGATAAGCTGGAAATCCACCGGAAGATTCAACAGCTACCCCGGAATAGTGCACCCACCCGCCACCGCAATCGTTGCTGGTTGACTGGTCGTTCTAGAGGTGTTTACCGCGATTTTGGGTTGTCTCGGAACGTGCTGCGAGAATGGGCACATGAAGGTCTTTTGCCTGGAGTTGTTAAGTCTAGCTGGTAGTTAAGAGTCATTAGTCATTAGTGAGCCAGCGCGGTCTTGGGGAGCCAGTGACGGGTACGCAGGGGTTTCCCCAAGTGGAGCATCTGGCGTGGTTTCCCCCATGAGTGACTGGCCAACCCGTAAGGGTCATTGGTAAATAACAAAGAACTAATGACATAGACGCCCGGAGGGCGGCTTCCCGAAGGGTAGGACAAATGACAAAATATTATTGACCACAACACTTATCAATTCCCAGACTTTCTAAGAGTAGATCGCTGACGGCGTTGGCGATCGCAAACTCTCCATAAAAGCTATTAGAAAAATCATAGGACTGCATCTCTGTAACAATGGCAATTACCAGAGAACCAAGGTCATTTTCTCCTTCCATCCGTTGACGCACAAAAATCTGTGCGGCTCGTTGGGCAATATTTTGGTTGACTGCTTCGGGGATAAATTCTGTATCTAGCCACCGTTGTAAGCGTTCTCGTAACCATTCACCTTCGAGGAGAGGGTTTTCGGGCGGTGGTAGGGTGATGGGTGGAATTGGTTGAGTCATCTTTTTTAAACGCAGAGGGACGCAAAGGGAAACGCTGAGAAACGCTGAGGTTGACTGTTAGCATCAAATTGCGTTTCTAAGAGTGTTTTTTTATATTTATTTATGCAATATGATATCGCCGCTATTGTTGAGGGCTATGCACAAGGCTATTTTCTCATGGCTGATGAGCGCGATCGCCTGAGTTGGTACGGAAGTCGCGATCGGACTTTTATTCCTTTAGATAATCGGTTTCGCTACCCCAAGTCTTTGCAGCGCGTTTTGAATCAAGAACGGTTTGCTGTGGCGATTAATCGAGACTTCCAAGCTGTGGTGGCTGGGTGTGCTGACAGAGAGACAACTTGGATTTCACCGGAATTGCAAAAGATTTACTGGCTACTTTACCAGAGTGGTTATGCTTTTAGTTTTGAAACTTGGCACGGTGACGAACTAGCTGGGGGAATTTTAGGGATTGTTATTGGCGGCGCTTTTATTGGCGAGTCGATGTTTTATCGCATTCCCGAAGGCTCGAAGGTAGCGATGGTAAAGTTGGTGGAAAGATTGCGCCAGAGGAAATTTGTGTTTTTCGATGCTCAAATGATGAATCCACATTTGAAGAGGTTTGGTGCTTATCGAGTTGAAGATAAAGAATATCAAGCCTTACTTAAGCAAGCGTTGGAACGTTCTTGTTCCTTGGTATAAATGTGTAGTAGGAAAAATATTGCGATAATCTCTGTAGAGAGGTAATGTGGATAGCCTTATACAAAATATTCCTGCAATTATTGAAAAATCAGGAAGTTTTTTTGGGATACTTGCGTTAGTTGCGCTTGTTTTTACTTTTGTTGCCTTTATATTTTTCAGAAATGCAGATCCAAGACAAAGAGAAAGAGTTTTCATGATCACAACTCTTTTTTTATTAACCCACTGTCAGAAGTTGATGCTTCAAAAGAGTATTTTGCCGCTCTAGTCAAAGCTTCTGATAAACTAGCTAGCAATGGTAGTGGTCTTTACAAAATACCTCAAGAATCAATTCCACTTATTTGGTACTCAGATAACGTCGGTGCATTTCGGATAACTGTAAAGCCTGGATGATCTATTGCAAATCTGTGCGATGCATGAGGGTTTGATTTTTGGCGTTGCAGAACAGAGGGATGAATTTAGGCAGGCAGGGGAGGCAGGGGGTGCTTCGGGAGCAGGGGGGGAGATTTTATAACTTGCAAAATCATCCCGCAATTATGCAACGCCTGATTTTTTTGGTCGTATGACAATCTGGGTAAATGCACATCTGTTACCTGCAATTGCAAGTTGAATCTGTGTTCTCCTTGCGGCATCGGTTTCTGGATAATACGTCCATCAATGTATTCACTAGCAGGTTCTGTCTCTGGCAGATCCAGGAATTCACTTATAGTCAGGGCTTTAGCAGGGATCTGTACCATTTAAGGTTTACGCTAAAAATTCATCATTCATCATCAAGATGTTGGAGATTATTTGCACATTTGCAACGTGCGGCGATCGCTAGCAGTGATAGAATTTAAACGATAAAAGTCTTGCAGAGCCAGTGAGTAAGCATAAGAATTTGACTCATCATCATTAATTTTGGGCAGTCTATTGCTTGTAGCTACCTGATTCGATTGATTAGAGTTGGCTTCATTTGACGAACTATTAACCGTCATTGCCAACTCTCCTGATGGGTTGATCGTACCCTGAAAACAATTAAACTCTGATTGCGGCATATACAAAGCACCCGTTACCTTGGCTTGCTGCTTTTGAAATATGATATAACCTTGACCAAGTTGGTTTGCGTTTGGGGATTGACCATAGAGGTAAATCCCATCTTTTACAGGAAAATCTGCTTTTGGTAAAACTCTTGCGCTTTTTGTAGCTCCCTGATCGCCTGGAACCAACGCTGTGATTGTAGGTATTGTTTTTCCGCCTCCAGAAGCCGCATTAAGTTGACTTCTCTGCTCTCTAACTTTTCTCAGCTGCGACAAAAGAGAGTTTTCGGAGGTTTTGTGAATTTGAGCCGATGATAATCGAGAATCTGTAAATGATATTACTTGAGTTTGCTTGTTGAATATAAAGCCCAAACCGAGAAGTAAGCCTAAGCCCGCGAGGGGAATTCCCCACTTCCGGGGAGATAATAACTGATGAAGGTTGTTAAGCACCCTACTTCTCCTGTTAAAAAACTAACCAAGTTCTCTATAACTTACTTAAACCATAACTAAGTCTTAATTGTCAAAGACTTTATTCACGACTTAATATTACTATTGTCCAAAAAAGAAAACTGTCAAAAACAAAAGTTTTTATTTAATTGGGTTCAATAATCTTAGATTACCACTAGTTAGAGTCTTTAGAAAAGAAGGCAGGGGAGTATGGGAGCAGGGGAGCAAGGGAGCACAGGAGAAGTTGCAGTAAGTTTTCCCCTCTGCCCCTCTGCCCCTTTGCACCTCTGCCTCCTGCCCCTGCCTCCTTCAAGAAACTTGTATGTCTTGTAGCTTTGCCACCATTTCAGCACGCGCTGAAACCTTCAACTTCCGAAACATCCTCTTCAAAGCTTGTTTGACGGAATTTTGCGTAATCCAAAGTTTTTCTCCAATTTCCGCATTTGTTAACCCCTGTGCCACCAAATCGGCAATTTCTAACTCACGCGCTGTTAAAGGACTAACTAAAAGGGAATTGGATATTTTGGGTTTTGTCCGTAGGGTTGCCATTTTTGCTGACAAATGAATGCATAAAGCGCTCAAGTCAGCTAAATCGTTGCCATTAAAGGCAGGATTTCCCTTGTCACGAGCCAAGTTAAGGGTTCCGACCAGACGACCATCGCAAACAATTGGCCCAGTCATCACGTGTTCGTGGTCGGAACGCGAACAAAAATGCTTCCAGTCTCCTGGCGATAATAATAACTGTTCGTGGGCGGGAGCATGACGCTCAACCACGTAGCGCCCGACTGGATTGCTTTCTAAGCATACTGCCGGAATACCTGGAACATTAATCTCAGTGGTTGGCTGCTCATCTAGAAGATAAATACCCCAATTTTGCACGCCAAAATGCTCGCTAATTTGATCCGTGAGAGCGAGTCTTAACTCTTGCTCATTCTGGACATTAGCGATCGCATGAAATACAGCGTGTAGAGAATTAGCCATAAGTGTACCCAGTTGGGGACTATCCAAGCCTCAACAATTACTTCTATGCTAATACCAAGGAAACTAAAACGCTAATTACAGTAGCGACTAGGAGAAGCACATGACAGTTACACAACTCTCTGCTCAGGAACTTTTCCGGGCTGCTTATGAAAACCGCTATACTTGGGACAAGAATTTTCCCGGTTATACCGCAAATATTACCTTTAAGCATGACGATAAAGTGTTTACAGGCAAAGTTATCATCAGTGCCAATCTGAAAGCCGAAGTTTTGGATGTAGATGATGAATCAGCCCAGAAAGCAATTCATGGTCAAGCCTGGGAGATAGCAATTCACCGCGTCCGCCGCAGCTTTGAAGAAACCCACAGCGCCAATACCTTTAGTTATGGTAAAACTGACGAAACTGGTGCGGTTGAGCTTTTAATGGGTGGTAAGGCTGAGGGCGATAAATACAAAGTCCGCAATAATGAAGTCTGTCATGTTCACCGTCTAATCCACGGTACTTACGTCACCATTGACACCTTCAGCAGTCACGATACCGGAGAAGGCTACCTGTCTCACCGCTATGACTCTGTGTACCATGACCCCAAAACTGGGGAACAAAAAGGCGGTAGAAGCGAATTTATTGATGAGTATGAAAAAGTTGGTGACTATTTCATCCTAAATCGTCGGGAGATTCGCACCGAAACAGCAGGAGAATTTTCTACTCAGGAATTTATCTTCTCTAACATTAAATTGTTAGAACCTGTTGCTGCTTAAGCTGTATTCTGTAATCCAAAAATTAGCGATCGCTCTTTTAGTTAAAGGGAGCGATCGCTTTTATTTTTTGGGTATTCCATCCATAGCTGTAGCCCATCGTAGACATCTCTTAATCACGTTAAGATACTTAATTAGGTGTTCCTAATAAGCGTGGTAATTTACTTATGAGTCAACTTGAAAATATTCAAGCTGAGTACGAAAAGTTCCCTGAAGCATTTGAGAGTGTAATCATTAGCACCGTGAGCGCACAGGCAATACCCAATGCTAGTTATGCTCCCTTTGTAATGGATGATTCTAAAAATATCTACATTTACGTCAGTGGTCTTTCGACTCATACCAAAAATCTTTATGCTAATCCTCATGTTAGTGTCTTGTTTATCGAGGATGAAGCTAAAAGTAATCTAATTTTTGCCCGTCGTCGTTTGAGTTTTGATTGTATGGCAACTTTGATCGAGCGTGAAACTGACAATTGGAATCAAATTGTTGAGCAATTTCAAGGGCGATTTGGTGAAATTGTTGAGGTTTTGCGTGGCTTGTCTGACTTTCGGATTTTTCGGCTAACTCCAAGTGAAGGTCGTTTTGTAGTTGGTTTTGGAGGAGCATATCAAATCAGTGGTGATAACCTCCATCAACTTGTGCAAATCACAGGAGATGCTGACAAAAAGTAAGGTTAACAATTCAAAATGACGCTCGCGGACTCGCTCTAAGCGAAGCCATGCCGAAGGCGTTGCCTCTCGCAGAGAAGGCTTTACACTACACTAACCAAAATTCAAAGTTATACCCTTAGAGGGAAGCAAGCAACACGCTGTTCGAGTTTACAGAGAAGAAAGTTTCAGGCTCTTATTTAAACTTAAACTAAACTTTTTAATTTTATGCTTCAGTTTCAACCTCCTGGCTTTGGACATAAAGTCATCCATACATCCTTGGGGGCAATAGTTTACTATACCCAAACAAATGCACCTTGGACGATTGCTGATACTGAAGATTTACCCCCACTACTGTTTTTGCATAACTTTGGTGGTGGAGCATCTGCTTATGAATGGTCTAAAGTTTACCCGGCTTTTGCCTCTAATTACCGCATTTTAGCCCCCGATCTCATCGGCTGGGGAGAATCGGCTCATCCAGTGCGGGATTATAAAATTAGGGATTATCTCAGCACGATCGCAGAGTTTGTCATCCAAACTTGTCGCCAACCTGTGACGGTGGTAGCCTCGTCTCTTACAGCCGCTTTTGCTATCCGCCTAGCCATTGTTCAACCCAATTTATTCAAAGCACTATTTTTGGTTTCCCCCTCTGGATTTGATGATTTTGGACAGGGCGCTGGACGCAGACTTCCGCTTTCGGTAATCAATGCGCCTCTGTTGGACAATTTTATTTACATACTTGGTGCTGAAAATGAAATTGCAGTCCGAAATTTTTTACAAAGTTTTCTCTTTGCTAAGTCACAACGTGTATCCCAAGAGATGGTGGAGGCTTATTTAACCTCTGCACAACAACCTAATGCCAAATTTGCGGCTTTGGCATTTTTGCGGGGCGATCTTTACTTTGACTTGAGTTTATATATTCAACAACTAACAGTTCCCACCGTTATTTTTTGGGGAGAAAAGGCACAATTTACCAATATCAAATTAGGACAACGTTTGGCAAATCTAAATCCAAGGGCAATTCCAGATTTTTGTGCGATCGCAGATGCCGGAATATTACCTCATTTAGAAATACCAGAAGTTTTTATTGGTCTATTGCAGCAGTATCTTTAAGAATTAGGGAAGATTTTCATAGTCCAGCTAAATAATCTAGTTACAATAGACAACGATTGGAATTATAGACCAAAAAACCGATCGGTATATAGTATTTAAATTAGCCAAAGCAGTCACCATACACTCTATTTAGCACCGTGATGCATTCTAATGTCCTGATAGCACATCCTTCAACCACCACGATCGCGCTTGTTGGTGCTGGCTTTAGTGGTTCTTTAGTAGCGGCTCACCTGTTAAAAACTGCCAACCGCCCCCTATTGATTAAACTGATTGAGCGCAGTCACGACATTGGCAAGGGAGTCGCCTACAGTACGGACACCATCAGCCATTTGCTGAATGTATCCGCAGGCAAGATGAGTGCCTTTCCCGACGATCCTAGTCATCTGCTGCGCTGGTTAAACTATAACCGCAGTGAGTTAGGGGCATTTCTGCCCAGTGACCTAAATGCCAGCAGCTTTATTCCCCGTCAGATATTCGGGCTTTATATTCAGTCGATTTTGGAGGAAGCTGAAGCCACGGCATCGAGTAACGTCCGGCTAGAGCGCGTCATCGATGAGGTGGTGGCAGTGGAGCCACAAGCCAAAGGTGCAATCGTCTCCTTGAGTAGCAGCCGTACTTTCGTGGCAGACAAAATTGTGCTGGCACTGGGAAACGCACCTTCCGCCCCTCCTGGATCGCAACCCTCTGAGGACAATGACACCCCCTACCTGCGTCATGCCTGGTCAGCCGAGGCGTTGGCAGAGCTTGAGCCTGATGCGCCTGTATTGCTGATTGGCACTGGACTGACGATGGTGGATATGGTGGTATCACTCCACGATCGCAACCATCGGGGCAAAATTTATGCCGTATCTCGCCGGGGCTTGTCTCCGCTACCGCATCAATCGACCAAACCCTACCCCGCCTTTTTGACCCCAGACACCGCGCCGAAAACAGTTCGCGGCTTGCTGCGGCGCATTCGCAGTGAGGTGCAAACGGCAGCAGTGCAGGGCTACAACTGGCGATCGGTGATTGATTCCCTGCGTCCCATCACCCAGCAACTGTGGCAACAACTGCCCCGCGTGGAGCAAAAACGGCTTTTGCGCCATGTTACCCCTTATTGGGATGTACATCGCCATCGAATTGCCCCCAAAATTGGCAAGATTGTCCAGGCAATGCTGGATTCTGGGCAACTAACTATTACCGCAGGGCGCATTCAAGGCTATCAGGCGGCAGTTGATGCGGTAGCAGTGACCGTTCGCCAGCGCCAAACGCAAAGGAATCAGGTGTTGCAAGTTAGCCGCGTGGTGAATTGCACCGGGGTACAGGCAAATTATCAGCGATCGCCCCAACCCCTAATTGCCAATTTACGTACCCAGGGATTGATCCGCCCTAACGATATTGGCTTGGGTTTGGATACTACCCCCGATGGTGCTGTATTAGATGCTCAGAGCAAACGTTCAAGCCTACTCTATACCTTGGGCACTCCCCGCAAAGGCAATTTGTGGGAAACGATCGCGGTTCCCGAACTGCGTGAGCAGGCCCAGGCATTGGCGACAACTGTATTGCAGTCGCTACCGGTGCGGGTGCGCCCCGTTTCGCCCATTTCTCGCGCCACTGAACAAAATTACGGCGACCTTCGACCCGCCATACCCCAGTCAACGCTATTGTTTCGCCAATTCTTTGACCCGGAATCTAGCACCTACACCTATCTGATTGCGGACAGTCAGACTAAAGATGCGGTGCTGGTAGATACAGTATTGGAGCAGGTTGACCGTGATTTACAAGTGCTGGATGAATTGGGGTTGAGTCTTTGCTACTGTTTGGAAACTCACATCCATGCTGATCATATCACTGGTGCTGGCAAACTGAGACAGCAAACGGGTTGTCAGGTGATCGTGCCCCAAAATGCCACTGCTAGGTCTGCGGATCACTCCCTTGCCGATCGCGAAACCTTAATCGTGGGGGCGGTGCGGATTGAGGCGATCGCAACACCAGGGCACACTGACAGCCATTTGGCTTATTTAGTCAACAATACCCATTTGTTAACGGGGGATGCCTTATTGATTCGTGGCTGTGGACGCACAGACTTTCAATCGGGCGATGCGGGTACTCTGTACGACACAGTGACGCAACAGTTATTTACTCTCCCAGAGGAAACCCTGGTTTATCCCGCCCATGACTACAAAGGGCAAACTGTTTCCACTATTGGTGAAGAAAAACGCCTCAATCCCCGATTTGCCAATCGCAGCCGCGATCAATTTATCGCCATCATGAGCCATCTGGGTTTGAGCTATCCCAAAAAGATGAACGAAGCCGTACCTGCAAATGAATACTGTGGCGATTTCATGCCGGAAGCAAGTCTCAGTAATGGCACGAGTTTGGTGATTGATGTAGATCGTGAAAAAGTAGAAAAAACCCTATCAACTAATACTGAAATTTATGAGGACTACTTTGCTATGTACATTTAGGAGGATCGTGGCTACTTAGAAAGTAACTGTGCATTTAATGCTTTCGTAATGCGATCGCCAGAAGCTTCTAAGTGAGCTAAGGTGTAAATATCAAGGCTTTCACCTAGTTGTTTGAGTCTAACATCAATGGCTTTTTGCAGTTGGCGCAATTCATACCAAGCCAATGTCCGACCATCTTCAGGTGTATTAGTAGTACCCAACATCATCTGTAGCAAAATATTTAGATATTCCCGTTGCAATGAACGGCGGATGCTAGAAATTGGCTTTGGTTCTCCGGGAGCGAAAACTTCTGCCCAAATGCCTGTTTGCAGGGTATCGAACAATTCTGGCATGGAAAGCGCTTCCCCAGGCAGAGTTTTTAATTCTATATCTTGTAAACGATTCAAGCGATCGCTGTCTAATAGCGATCGCAATATCGCACTTTGAAAATTCAAAATGCGATCGTGAATTGGATAATCAAGGCGGTTATTAGGTGCAGAACTACCCCAGTGTTCCCAACGCGACGGTGCCAGTTGATTGAGTAATTGTGGCGAAAAGCTGAAAGCATCCTCAGCAAATACATACTTTTGCAGCTTTGTCAACGCCTGACGTTGTTTTAAAACTGAAACTGGTACAAATGTCCAAGCAGCATCATCACTAGTATGAAGACGGCGAAACGATTGTCCACCAATGTATTTAGAAAGCAAGGTGGCATTCCGAAAATAATATTTAAGTACTCTATTGAATTTAAGGCGCAGGTTACTATAGCTTTCTCCTTTCGATAAATAGCCCTTGTCAAGGCGTTGCCACATAAAACGAGCATTATCCATTTGCCACTGCGAATAAAGTAGCACATCACTACTCATGTCCCAGACATTTGCCAAAGGATTGATGTCCCAAATATCTTCATCAGTTGCGTAAGATAATTCTGGTTGAGGCGAGGCTAGGGCAATCTGCTCCAAAAAACTTTTTTCTGATTCGGGAATAATCGTCTCTAGTGCTGCTGATGGGTTTCTTTTATAACCATACTCAATAGCCCATTCATCATAAGGCCCAATAACTCCAGGGAAATAGTCACCTTGCTGTACTCCTTGTGGGGCTATATTCACGGGTAGATAGTCCATCACCGAACCCACTAAACCTTTGGTGTGAGTTATTTCAGTATTATTTAATTCTTGGGGCGCTAACATAGTGCTGCCATGAAAGTTGTGGCGCAAACCCAGAGTATGCCCGACTTCGTGAGCAATCAGAGAACGCAAATATTGATGCACATACTCCTTCATCGTTTCACTACTGGGTGTAGCGTTTGGCAAAATTGACAACGCCAGCGCCCCTATAGCTGCTTGATTTGAAGACTCCACACCATAGCAGAACTCAGAGGAGAAAAGAGCAGAGGAAGATAACGCAAAGAATCTATCCTTATCCACGAATTTCCTCGCATCCTTATGTTCTCCTGCCTTTTCTTGACATGAGTTTGTACTCGGTGATGAATTTTCCTCCATCAGTGCGCGATATTCTTGCTGAATTAAACGCACCATGCTGGCATCCACTATGATATCTGCATCCAATATTTCTCCGGTGAATGGGTTGACGCGCATCGGCCCTCTGGCAAAACCTGCATCCAAAGAATTGAACCAGCGAATAGTGTTGTAATGTACATCTGCTGGTTTCCAATCAGCATCATCTGGCATTTGCTGCACTTCAACGGCATTTTGAAATCCGGCTTTTTCAAATGCTTTGTTCCACATCAAAACTCCTTCACGAATTGCTTGGCGGTACTCTAGGGGTACAGCATTTTCAATCCAATACACAATCGGTTTTTTGGGTGGAGATAAGGGAGCGTTAGGATCGGATGGTTCCAAATGCCAGCGATTGATGTAACGTCCAAATGATTCGTGAGGATTATTGTTAGAAAAATCTTGGAAAGCAGTAACAAAATATCCTACTCTGTCATCGGCAAGTCTGGGAATATAACCATTGTTTTCTGTAAGTTGAGAAAAACTGTAGTGTACCTTCAGAGTGAGTGCCCTGCTATCGGGTACGGTGACTAAATTCGATCCTTCTAGTGATGAAAAACCGTAAATCGAATCAATCTCTACGTTTTCTGGAAAGCTGTTAACATCACCAAAATATGACTTGCGTGCATCTAAGCGATAATCAGCCTGCAAAGAGTATTTCAATAGAGAAGTTAATCCTGGAAAATCCTGCATTAGCAGTTCATTCAGGTCGATCAGAATATTTTGACTATTTGGATCAATAGTCGCTATTTGCAGTGAAGAAAGAACTGAATCGCTAAATGAACGAGCAAGCGATCGCTGTTCTGGTCTACTTCCTGTACGGAATTTAACATTACGTACAACAAAATGCAATCTATTATTTACTCGTCGGAAGTAGAAAAGAAAATCAGAGAGAGGTAATCCACTATAAATCCCACTTTCTCCAACTCCTGATTCCAATGTAACTATAGCTAGGTAATCTTTATTTAGCTGCTCTGGCTGAAGTTCTAAAAAAACTTTTCCCGAATCTTCACTGCAATAAAGTGTGAAGAGTCCCTCTAATTTATCTATTTTATTAAAATTACCATTAAATCGACAAAAATTTTTCTTTCTAATCTCAGCAAGACTATTTTCAGCACTTGCTAATTTTTCAACTTCTGGGCGTGAATTTAATTGCTGGACATCAATATTAGAAATATTTGAAAGTTGGTTTGCGCCTGCGTAATCATTTGATAGCAACAAGCCATACACTAATACTATACAGATTGCTAATTTCGTTATCCAGTATTTCATCCTTTGGCTTTCCACTTGAAGCAGTTCTCGTGTTAAGGAAAAATGTCGAGTAGTTTTTCGTCTGTAAGCCCTGCAAATATTTAGGGATTACGATATAAATTCACTTTGTCAGATAAATAATGCCTCTAGTACAGCCCAGCATAAACTCAGCTACCACTTCAATTAACTACACAAGCTGATTGAGCAACTTGTTAAAGGTAGGCAAACTTCTGTCACAGTGAACTAGCTTAAAAGTCGTGTGACTATTGATTGTTATTAGTAACTCTTGAGAAATTATCCATTAAGCATTTGTATCTTAAGATAGATAATTTTTACAACTAAAGATATATGTTTTTTACTTCTACCTGTATTAAAAACCAAATGTAGCATTAAAAATGTATTTAGTGCTACATTTAACAGCCAAAGTAATCTCAAGCATTATTTATGAACAAAGAGTAAGACTTCTAAAAAAGCTGTTATTAAGCAATTAATTGTTTTTTTCGGATAAATTAGGGAAATTTATCTTAATCTCAACCGTTTTTTACATCGTCAATTGTTTCTAATGGTCTTTAAAGCGTTAGTCCAATAGAAAATCAGCTTTTTTGTCTAATTCTCACTCTTTCGCCAGGTTGACAAAAATCACCTTGATTTTTTATTTAGCATAGGATACAGCAATCTAGCCAACCACAAACCGATTTTCAGCGATTCGCTGTGGTTTTGTATAGTAGCAAAAGCAATTACACCAATTTCTCTCGCTTAGGTGATGTCAAAAGCAAGCAATACATGAAAAATATTGTGGGTGATTAAATATTGTAGTTAATATACATCTGATGAAATTAAATATGCGTTATCCAGAACCCTTGTGGAGACGTAGTAGTGCTACGTTTGATTCGTTTTCACTCCTGTGTCTAATGGTTTGATTTAGTTGATTTGGTTGTAGATGATTGGCATAGTTTCATTCAATATTTTTCATACCTGAGATATGCCTTTTGCTAGAAGGATAATTACTTTTTTATCGGTAATGTTTATTTGTACTCTAAAAACAAGCTAATTGGCATGATAAATTTGATTTCTAGGACGATTGGTCATATCAGTTCCTTACTTAAAGGACTTCAGGTAAAATCCTTTTTGGCTGTTGTCTTAGTTGGTTTTCTAGTGCTGACGACGAATGTTAGTGATGGGCAAAATGACAAAGGCTTAAAAGAGAGAGTTAAGGAACAGGTAGAGCAGAATGATGCTCAAAGACCGAAAACAGTAGGGCAGTGGTTTAAAGATGCTCGTGAAACAGAAGGTTCTCCTGGCGAGCGACTTCAGAAGATTGGACAACAGTCAGGAGAAGCCTTAAAAGAATTTGGGTCGGGGTATGTAGAAGGCGCTCAGGAAACTGCTAATGACGTAGGGGAAAGTGCAGCCCAGGCAGGCAAAAATATAGTTGGGCGCTAAATGCGTTAATATACCCGCATTTCTCACAAGCTTGAGGGGATATTGTGCAGAGGGGCAAAGGGGCAGAGGGGATTGAACAAGGCACATTGAACTCTCCCTTGCTCCCGTGCTCCCCTGCTCTCCTAATTTCTTTCTTGGAAGTCCCTAATACTTGGGTAACGCGCTCACTCTTCCTGATGATAGATTGTAGGATTTCTCAGTTGCCTAAAATATCGGTTTTTAGTAAGGGTGCATAGCTAACTATGCGCCCTTACTGCTTATTGTATTTGTAAACACAATTCATGAATTAGACTTCTTGGCATTGTGGGGTAAAGGGGAAAGGATGGAATTTTCCCAAACCCAGTAACCTTTCCCCAACATCTTGGCATTTGTAACTTTTGCAAGATGTGTATTATGCCTATCAAGGATTTCGGGCGAGGCGTATAAGAATCCGGTTTGATTACTGAAATCACTTGGCTTAGTAGGCAAGAGGATTTCAGAAGATTAAAATATACCGAATTTTTTTCAAAAATCAAATATGAGTCCCATAACATAATTAATTTCATCAGATGCACTGCAAAATCCAGATGAACAACAGATAACAAATAATTTTTAGTAATACTGAGTAAATCGGTACAAATAAAGTTAACTATTGAGGCTTGTCATTTGTTATTTGCAAGTCGAAGACACTTGATGCAGAAGCGTCAACTGCTTTCTGTAGTGGGAAGACAAATGAAAATCAATATAGTTATGTTTGTTTATACCCAGCCATCTAACTCTTACGAAATAACTAAGTATATTTTTTTACTAATTAAGTTGCATCATAAGAGCAGCTAAGTAACTGTTGAATAAGTGTTTAAAAACATGAAACAATGAGGAGACAGCTAAGACGGTAAAGAAAAAAGGCAGATAGATAATTAGCGATATGAAGCAATCTAAAAGCACGAGAAAGCGGGGACTTGTCTTAACGATCGCTGGGTTGAAGCGTTTACAAGCGGCGATTCTGGCTATGGAAAAGGTACAAAACAATGGACATCGCTTTACTTTAGAAGATTTAGGCGATCGCATGAATGTTTCTACCAAAACTCTAAACCGATTATGGTCGTTGAATACAGGCGTGGATCAAAAAACTCTGAAATTGTGTTTTAGCGCCTTTAACCTAGAATTAAACAGGGAAGACTATGCGATCGTCAATGAACCGAATCATACTGAAAGCTCTCAAGATTATTTAGTTTTTTTGGATACAAAAAAACTAAAAATATCGCCGTCTTTACCCTTAGATTTATTTGCTACTCAGCAGCATAACCAACTCGAAAATCTGTGGTCATACCCAGATGGCCCCGTAGCTTTAGATTCCCCCTTTTATGTCGAACGTCCCCCGATTGAGGAACTTGTTTATCGAGAAGTGATTCAACCAGGCTGTGTGATTCGGATTCGCGCCCCAAGAGAGATGGGAAAAACTTCTCTTGTGCTGCGGCTGTTAGCCTTTGCCCAGATGCAAGGTTATCGTTCGGTGAACGTCAATTGCAACCAAATCGATTCAAGTTGTTTAACAGACTTAAACAAGCTTTTGCGTTCTCTTTGCTGGCAAATTGCAACAGAATTAGGCATAGACCCGAAGTTAAATGACAAATGGGATGAGGAAATAGGCTGTAAGTTGAGTTGCAGTTTATATTTGCAATCTTATTTGCTCAAGCAGAGTCAAAATCCAGTAGTTTTAGTGTTAAATGAGGTTGACCGCTTTTTTGAATATCCTGAAATTGCTCAGGAGTTCTTTGGTTTGTTGCGTTCTTGGTATGAAGAAGCACGCCAACATAGCAATTTGCAGAAACTAAGGCTAGTGGTCGTTTACTCCACAGAAGTATATGTGTCTCTGGATATCAACCGCTCCCCATTTAATATCGGACTCCCAATTCATCTGCCAGAATTTATTGAAGAACAAGTAAAATATTTAGCTCAACGCCACGGTTTAGACTGGAACTCTAGTAACGAAGTTACCCAATTGATGTCTCTCGTTGGGGGACATCCAGCACTGATTCGGATTGCTCTGTATTATCTATGCTGTCAAGGAATGACCTTAGAAGAACTAATACAGGATGCGATCGCTAACGGCGGTATCTATCGTTATCACTTATGGCGACATTGGGCAATCTTACAAGAAAATCCTAGTTTGGTAAAGGCATATATTGAAGTTGTGAACACAAAGCAAAGCGTTGCCTTGAATCCCATTGACGCTCATAAGCTCGAAAGTTTAGGGTTGATCGCTTATGAAGGCGATCGCATCTTACCGCGTTGTGAACTCTACCGTGCCTACTTTAAAAAACAACTAGGCGTTACTGAATTTGAATATGATTCATTGCAAAAACGTGCTTGAGAAAAAACTATTAGATACTCTACACCCTACAAGCGAGTTGCTTTTCCTGTTCGCAGATGCTACGTGAACAATGGGGGAAATACGTCAGACAGACTCCGATTAATCACCTCTTCGTCTACGGGGAGGTGAGACAAAACGTAGATTTAGCTCTTTGAGATTCTCTGGGTTGAAGGACTAATCAAGTCAAGATGAGATTAATTCTAAATCTGACGAATTATGCTTTTATTTTGTGTAGTTCCAAGCTGCTGATTTTGGTATTTGTAACGAAAAATAATTAACTAGCTGACCAATAAAGTTGATAATTCTCAATATAAAACTTTCCATTATTGGAAGACATTTTAAACAAAAAGTAATAATCTCCTGGCTCCCAAATACTAAATTCTTGCTCTTGTTCTTGAAAATTAACTGTCAAACCACCATTAGGGATGGTCATATTAGCAATTTGTGTTCCATTCTCTGCTCTCATCAAAAAAACTTCCAGCAGACAGAAACCCTGTATTTCAGCAGAATAACGAATTTTGAAACGAATTTTTCCTCCGTTGCGTTGGGTTTTTTGAATAAAAAAATTTTCAGTTTGAATGGGATTGCCAGACAGAGAAATGCCTTGACCTTGTGTTAAGATATGGCTTTGGCTTTGGCTTTGATTGAATGAACTCACTATTTTCCCCTCCCAAACAATAAAAAGGATTAAGATAATTGCATTATTGACTAATGTTTGTTAGTGCCACGGTTATATTTTCTGGCCATCGTCAATAAAATGCAATGACAGATAAGACAGTTAAGAAGACAGTTAACGCTACTTCTTTGTAAAACTGCACAAAATCAGGCTTAATGAGACAAGGAGCGTGAGCAAATTGTTCTATAAAACCTCAGCTTTAATCGGTATCAAAAAACAGTTAAAAAGGAAAGTATGCTCTGAAAAAACTTTAATTAGAAAGCTTCACTGCAACTTAATTACCTTTTGCAGCTTGGTAAAAGCTTATGAATAAACTATATACATAAAGTTTTAACAACTAGGCGATCGCTATTCCTGCTTCTTACTAAATAAGTCTGCGATCAATCAAGCACTGGCATTATTTAGCGAGTAGTAAGCGATCGCCTCATCTCCCTTTCCACTGCTAAACTAAAAAACAACCCTTATTCCTGCAAAGGTAGTATTATGACCTCTGCAACCGACCCATCCGCCGCCCTGACTCCTTTCCCCGACCATACGCAGCTACCAGAGTCTAATGGTACTTTCGTGAAGAATTGGCAAGAGCATCCCCAAAGCATTTTACTGACTGACTCAATTACACCCGTCCTCAAACAATTACATCCTGATGGTCAATATTGTATCGGTCAGGACTTAGGTATTTACTGGCGGTTGACAGATCCACTAGAAAAAGGTGCAGAAGCACCAGATTGGTTTTATGTACCAAATGTACCGCCCTTGCTCGATGGACAAACGCGGAGGTCTTATGTACTGTGGCGAGAATTTATTGCCCCTTTGATTGCCTTGGAATTTGTCTCTGGGGATGGTAATGAGGAACGAGACAAAACCCCTTTCCAAGGCAAATTTTGGATTTACGAGCAAGTAATTCATCCGGCTTATTATGGCATTTATGAAGTGAATAAAGCCAGTGTAGAAGTTTATGAATTAATGGGAGGAAAATATCAGTTATTAACAGCAAATGAACGGGGACATTATACTATTGCTCCTTTGGGAGTTGAGTTAGGTATTTGGCATGGAGTTTATCAAAACGTGCAATTACCCTGGTTGCGTTGGTGGGATTTGCAAGGTAATTTGTTGTTAACTGGCGACGAAAAAGCCCATCGCTTAACTGCTCAATTGCGATCGCTCGGCGTTGAGCCAGAGGTTTAAGTATTTGGTTTAAGGGGGCGATCGCGCAAATTTTCGATCATCGCTATCATAAGTGTTTAAGCGAACCTGATATAAATTCTCCTGTCTGATTCAGCAACTTATAAATACTAGCAACGCAATAAGTTCGCATCAAAAATTTCGAGCGATCGCATCATATCACAAGGAAACTCATAGCCATTCATCAAGTAATAAATCCGGCAATGATCTTGCACTGGGTCAAGTCGCTGAATTAGACGAAGATTTTTATAGCGATTGAGAAGCATCTGAAATTTGTCTGTATTCAATTCAGTTACTTATTCACATCCAGCAACCGCGAAGTTTGTAACCGACTCATCCACTTCTCTAAATAAACTTGATTACCTTTTTGCTCATTTGGATCTTTAGTATCCAAAGGATGAGGCATCAGTCCCAAAATCGTTGCTGTCGTCACGCAAAACATCGATTTTTGGAAACTCATGCAAATTTGGACTCGCAAATCATCTTCACCCCGAAGACTGCGACGATAAATTTCGTGCAAATATTCTGGAAGATAATGACGCATATCCTGCATCAACAAGGTGGGAGGAATACCCGCGCCACCGATGGGCAAAGGATCGGCATACAATGCGCCATATTGAAATCGGGTTTGATCTGGGGGAATTTGATATCCTTGAGCGTTATATGAAACTGTACCCTGGAAAGGAGTTCCCCGGAAGAATACTGCTTCTACATAAGGTATTGCTGTATCTGCTAAAAAGGTCAAACCAACGCTTTTAGGAATGATTTCATAGACCTTACCTCGTATTTTGACGACGTAGGTAATTGGGTTTGATGCATTTGCCACTAACCCTGTTTTAATGTGGTCTACAACTTGGGCAATCGATTTGATTTCGCCTTGGTCGTAGCGGTCTGATAAGTTGAGGAACATATCAGCCATGACTCGCCAGAATTGACCTAAACCGGTGTAGTAAGCAGAGACACGCAACTGTTCTGTTAAAAAATCTGGAAACAGTTGGTTAATACCCAAAATTAAGGGATTATTTTTAAATTTTGCTGCAATAACGGCTTGCGCTCTTTCTTGAAATTCTTCTGTATCTAAATACGCATCTAGTCCACCGCCACCGTGCCACATCATCCCTTTCATGCAATACTCGGCATATTCAAAATTAATTCGGTTATGCCACCAGTGACGGAGTAATTTTTGAAAAGAAATTTCTCCGTTAAAGTATTTAAAAAATGGGAAAAATATTAAAAACTGATGCTCGGCAATATAATTAAGATTTTTTGAGTAGGCATCTAAAACTACACCATAGCTTTTAAGAATACCAACAACTTCCAGCACATTTTCTGGAGTATCGAGGAGTAATGCCTCTCCTTTTTGCAGACGTTCAATATACTCAGCTAAGGGATTGGGAGTAGCTTTCTTTTTAATAGTTACCATTACCATTTCTCCAAAAAGTTTAGGGATTGGGGCATTGGGCATTGGGGAGGCAGTGACGGGTACGCAGGGGTCTCCCCAAGTGGAGGAGGCAGTGACGGGTACGCAGGGGTCTCCCCCTTCGGGTTCGCGAGTTCCTCTTTGTTGAAACAACAAGACCGGACTCGCGAACCAAGTGGAACAACTGCCGTCAACTGCCGTCATTGGGCATGGGGCATTGGGAAAACTTTTCCCCAGTCCTTAGTCCCTAAGTCCCTAATCCCTAGTCCCCATTGTTTTATCCAAAGACACTGTTGCTACTACGTTTTGGGTATTCACCATTGCTGTAATTGTGGGTTCAGTCCAGCGCGCTAACCAACCAGGTTGAATGCCGAAAATCACAATCAACACTGCTAAAATTGCAGCTGGGATGCGATCGCTCCAATACACACGCGGTAAGTTGATAACTTGTGCAGACAGGCGGCCAAAAAAGGCACGGTTGACGAGTATTAAGAAGTAAACTGCTGTTAAACCTGTACCAATCATGCACAGCAGTGTTTGCACTGGAAAAACTGGAAAACTTCCCCGATAAACTACGAATTCGGAAATAAAACCTAGCATTCCCGGTATGCCAGCACTGGCCATGACTCCGACAATCATCAAGCTACCGATGACCGGCATACCCCGTTCTGGGTTCAGCAATCCTTGAAGAACTTCTAAATCTCGGCTTCCGGCTTTTTTATACACAACCCCTACCAGCAAAAACAGCATTGCGGAAATCAAGCCGTGGCTAATCATTTGCATTACAGCACCCAACACACTTAAAGGTGTAGCCGCCGCCGCCGCTAAAAGCACATAACCCATGTGTCCAATGGAACTGTACGCCACCATTTTTTTCATATCGGTTTGGGCGATCGCACAGGATGAACCATACAATACACTTACTACTGCCCAAGTTGCTAACCAAGGAGCCAGATAATTCCAAGCTTCTGGTAACAAGTTCATCCCAAACCGCAGTAAGCCGTAGGTTCCCAACTTCAATAACACCCCAGCCAATAGCACGGAAATGGGTGTAGAAGCTTCAACGTGAGCATCTGGCAACCAAGTATGGAAGGGAACTAAGGGAATTTTAATCCCAAAACCGAGCAAAATTCCCGCTAGCAGTAAAAGCTGTGTTGCTAGAGGTAAAGTTGTTGTATTCAAGGTTGCTAGTGCAAAGCTAGAGGAACCACTCAGCCAAACCATGCCGAGAAAACTTGCTAAAATCAGGATTCCCGAAACGGCTGTATAAATGAGAAATTTGGTCGCAGCATAACCCCGTTTCTCGCCACCCCAAATAGCTATCAACAAATATAGGGGAATCAGTTCCAATTCGTAAAATAGGAAAAATAGCAGTAAATCCTGTGCCAGAAAGGCTCCTGTTACCCCAGCGCTTAATAATAGTATCAAAGAGTAATAAAATTTCGGACGCTGTAGGGATTCATCGCTACTGTAGATGGCAATGGCAGTTAACAATCCATTTAAAACCAGCAACGGCAAAGATAAACCATCTATTCCCAGATTATAATTCAAGCCTAAAACATCTACCCAAGGGAGAGATTCGGCAAACTGTTGAGTAATTTCTCCTGGATGGAACTGAATTGCTAGTACAATTGTCCACAATAAAGCGATACTGGCAAAGACCAAAGCCACCCCACGGGCGAATTTCCCACTGATGCCAGACGGTGAGAAACCAATTAAAGCTGCGCCGATTAACGGCACTAGAATCAAAACACTAAGCATAGACGGAATTCAGGTAAGGGAAGCAGGGGAAGCAGGGGCAGGGGAAGAATAATAATTTCTAACTCCTAACTCGCTTAAAAAGGCAATTTATCTAATAAACCCAATGACCAGCTGATGAAAAAACCCAGCACGCTGACAACTGCTAGGATGGTCAACATATAGCCCTGAGATTGCCCAGAAATGCTGTATTTTAAAGTTTGTCCGCCAAAAATTGTTGCAAACCCAACCAAGTTTACTAACCCGTCAACCAAGTAGCGATCGCTCCAAGCTGAAATTTTAGATAGCAGCGCCACTACACTTACCACGGTTACAAGATAAACTCGGTCAATATAAAAATCATAACCTAATAGGTCTTGCAGAAATCTCCACGCCAAGATTCTGGATCTTGACCAAGCTTTGTGCAGATAAACTGTACATCCTACACCTACGCCTACCACGGTAGATCCAAACAACGCTAAAGCCACATACCAATTAATACTTTCCCAATCGGGTAGTAAATACCATTGCTGTAGCATCAGTGGTAAAAGCAGAGTCAGCACTGTCAGAAACACCATCGGCAAGGCCATCTGCCAACCAACTTCTGGCGTGCGACGAGTTTTTTGTTGCGGTTTACCCCAGAAGACTAATCTAAATACTCTCGTCAAATTTAATGCTGTCAAACCATTGACCAATATTAAAACCCCAATTACCCAAGGGCTAATATTCACAAAACCGTCAGCCCATGCTAGCATTGCCCAAAAGCTTCCTAGTGGTAGTAGTGTTACCATCCCGGCTGAACCGACTACAAAGGCAGTGGTGGTGGCTGGCATCCGTGACCACAAACCGCCCATTTCTGTTAAGTCTTGGCTTTGGGTAGTCAAGATGACTGAACCAGAACTCATAAATAATAACGCTTTGGCGATCGCATGGGCTAACAGCAACATCAAGGCTACACCCCCTTGCTGTAACCCCACCGCCAAAAACACTAACCCCATGTATGCACTGGTAGAATGAGATAGCGATCGCTTAATGTCAATTTGAGCTATGGATACTAATGTCGCCCCAATCGCCGTTACAGTGCCCATGACTACCAAGGCATTTAAGGCAACTGGTGATAGAGCTAACAATGGTTGAAATTTATACAGTAAATACGCACCACCCGCTACTACCAGCGAGTTCCGCATTACTGAGGCGGGATTGGGCCCTTCCATTGCCTCATCTAACCACAGGTGCAGTGGAAATTGGGCGCATTTACCAGCAGGCCCAGCAATTAAGGCCAAACCCAGCAATGTTGAGGTCATTGGGCTTAAATTAGCTGTTTGCGCCCACTCATATAAATCTGAAAAGTTCAAACTCCCAGCTAAAGTAGAAAGTGTCACTACAGACATCAGCAGCAACAAGTCTCCCACCCGTTTAGTCCAAAAAGCATCTCGCGCCGCCGTCACTACTAGGGGTTGAGCATACCAGAACCCCACCAACAAGTAAGTCGAAAGCGTCAGGACTTCCAAAAGGGCATAGCTGAGAAACAAAGAATCACTGATTGCTAAACCACTCAACGCTGCTTCAAAAAATCCCAGCAACGCAAAAAAACGTGCCAACGACCAGTCCTTTTCCATGTAACCCAGAGCGTAAACTTGTGCTAGTAAGCTTAACCCTGTAATTAAAACTGTTGCCCCAATACTGACTGGCGAGAGTTCTAAGGCAACAGACAAATCTAAATCCGCAGCTTTGAACCAATTGACTAGTAAGTTTATTGGTTCTCTATCCCAGATACTTTTAAATAGGAATAGGCTATGGGCAAAAGCTAAAACTGTCGTCAACAAATTGAAGTATGCCGCAGGTCTTGGCCCAGTTCGCTGAATTATTCCTATTCCCCACGGCAAGGTCAAAATTGCACCCAATAAGCTATAAAAAGGCACAAACCAACTTGTTGAAAATAGAAATTGATCCATTTAAATTTCCCTTGACGACTCAACCTTGATTTTAAAAAAACTTTAAAACTAATTATTTACTTTATAAAATTAATCTACCAAAATCCCAATGTTTTTTACTAATTATTTCAACTAAATTATCAAAAGTATTTTTACTTAACTTTACCCTATTCAACATAAGTAAAATATAACTTTACATAAGCAAAAGCATTTACTTGCCTTAACATCACCGACCTTTTTACATTTTTATTTCTACTTTGAGCAAAGTACTTTATACGATATATTTAAAAAAATTATATATATTTCATCTAGTCCTTCCACATGGGTCAATCTTTGACGAAAGATAGATACAGTATAAGATACAGCCTATGCTTATCCCTCGGCAGATAGGATTAGCCTTGCTTATGAATGTCGTTTTGTCAATGTAATAAAGAAATTATAAAGCATAAGTGGCTGCTCTAGGAATCAGTGAACTTTAATTGCCTAGAAGCACAGATAAATTTTTGTTAAGTTTTTTAAAACTTTCTTATCATAAACTATTATAGTAATTTATATTGCCAGGGACGCCAAGCTTTCCTATGCTTAATTTGGAAGTGTTTTCTTAGCTCTTAAGATAAAGCCCTCCCCGTCAAAAATTTCAAGCAACAGTACTGATTAGATTCATTTTGTAGGAGTTCTGCGATGCCAATTGCAGTTGGGATGATTGAAACGAAGGGCTTTCCAGCAGTGGTGGAAGCTGCTGATGCGATGGTGAAAGCCGCCCGTGTCACTTTAGTAGGCTATGAGAAAATTGGTAGCGCTCGTGTCACCGTGATTGTTCGGGGAGATGTATCGGAAGTGCAAGCTTCTGTAGCAGCAGGAGTTGAAGCGGCGAAAAGAGTCTTTGGTGGTGAAGTGTTATCCACTCATATCATTGCTCGTCCTCACGAAAACCTGGAATACGTCTTGCCGATACGTTACACAGAAGCGGTAGAACAATTCCGTACTTAAAAGCTGTTTAAAGAAAGTAATTAACGCTCTTTGCCTGAAAAGAGCATCGCTTTTGTCCAAGCTAAAAACTTTGAAATAGGGATTAAAACTAATGTCAATTGCAGTAGGAATGGTTGAAACGCTAGGCTTTCCAGCAGTGGTGGAAGCTGCTGATGCAATGGTGAAAGCTGCTCGTGTCACTTTAGTCGGTTATGAAAAAATCGGTAGTGGTCGGGTTACAGTAATTGTTCGGGGTGACGTTTCGGAAGTGCAAGCTTCTGTAGCCGCAGGTGTTGAATCTGTAAAGCGAGTCAACGGTGGACAAGTACTTTCGACTCATATCATTGCTCGTCCTCATGAAAACTTGGAATACGTCCTCCCAATTCGTTATACCGAAGATGTAGAGCAATTCCGGGAAAATGTGAATGCAATTCGTCCTTTCGGTAGAAGACCGTAATTTGTAATGCAAATTGCCAAAGTTCGCGGCACAGTAGTTAGCACCCAAAAAGAGCCAACTCTTAGAGGTGTAAAACTACTGTTGTTACAATTAGTAGATGAAAACGGCAATATCCTACCAGAGTATGAAGTAGCAGCAGATATTGTAGGAGCAGGAGTAGATGAGTGGGTACTCATCACTCGTGGTAGTGCCGCTCGTCAAGTTGTTGGCAATGAACAGCGCCCATTGGATGCAGCAGTGGTGGCGATCATAGATACTATTTACGTTGAAGATCGCCTTATTTACAGCAAAAAAGATCAATATTGATAGTCATTAGTCATTGGTCATTAGTCATTAGCTGTCGACAAATGACAACTGACAAATGACAACTGACAAATGATAATAGAGGAGGAATCTCGCGATGGCAGTCCGCAGCACGGCGGCACCCCCAACCCCGTGGTCAAGGAATTTAGCTGAACCCAAAATCCATAAAACTGCCTTTGTACATTCATTCTCCAATTTAATTGGGGATGTACGAATAGGTGCAAATGTAATCGTTGCTCCGGGGACTACGATTAGAGCGGATGAAGGCACACCTTTTTATCTTGGTGAAAACACCAATATTCAAGATGGTGTTGTGATTCATGGGTTGGAGCAAGGCCGAGTAATTGGTGATGACCAAAATAAATACTCAGTATGGATTGGTAAAAACGCTTGCATTACCCACATGGCTCTAATTCACGGGCCAGCCTATGTAGGGGATAACTCCTTCATTGGCTTTCGCTCGACAGTGTTTAATGCCAGAGTGGGTGCAGGTTGCATCGTGATGATGCACGCTTTAATTCAAGACGTAGAGATTCCCTCTGGTAAGTATGTACCTTCGGGAGCGATAATTACCAGCCAACAGCAAGCTGACCGCTTGCCAGATGTGCAAGATCAAGATAAGGAATTTGCTCATCATGTGGTTGGGATTAATCAGGCATTACGAGCTGGTTATCTCTGTGCTGCGGATACTAAATGTATAGCACCCATTCGGGATGAAAACGCTAAATCTTATACAGGTAATGGTATTACTGTTTTAGAGTTGGAAAGGAGTAGTGACGTGGCGAGCAATAGCTTGGGTGCAGAAACAATAGATCAGTTGCGGTATTTATTACAGCAAGGGTATAAAATTGGTACGGAACATGTAGACCAAAGACGGTTCCGCACAGGTTCTTGGACTAGTTGTCAGCCAATTGAACCAAGATCAATCGGTGAAGCGATCGCAGCATTAGAAAGCTGTGTAAATGAGCATAGCGGCGAGTATGTCCGACTGTTTGGTATTGACAAAGATAGACGGCGTGTGCTAGAAGCCATCATCCAACGTCCCAATGATGATGCCAAACCAGCTACTAGCTTTAAAGCTCCGACTAGTAGTTATAGCAATGGCAGCTACAGCAGTAATGGTAACGGTAACGGTTCTAGCAGTGGCAAAGTCAGTGGCGACACTCTAGAACAAATCCGCCACTTATTGGCAAGTGGTTACAAAATTGGTATGGAACACGTCGATGAGCGTCGCTTCCGCACAGGTTCTTGGACTAGTTGCAAGCCAATTGAAGCAAGTTCCACAAATCAAGTAATCTCCGCCTTGGAAGAATGTATAGCAAGCCATCCAGGCGAGTATGTGCGTTTAATCGGCATTGATACCAAAGCAAAACGGCGGGTATTAGAGACTATTATCCAACGTCCAAATGGTCAAGTAGCTTCCTCTGGTAGTCAGAAATCATTTACTACTAGTGCAGCACCCTCTAGTACGGGAACAGCAAGCAGTAACCGCTTGAGTAGTGAAGTAGTAGACCAACTCCGGCATTTATTGGCTAGTGGCTCGAAAATTAGCCTCGAACACGTAGATGAGCGCCGCTTCCGAACTGGTTCCTGGACTAGTACCGGTCAAATTCAAGCCTCCTCAGAAAGAGAAGCGATCGCCGCCGTAGAAGGACAACTCGGCGAATACGAAGGGGAATATGTACGCTTAATCGGTATCGACCCGAAAGCCAAACGGCGGGTATTAGAGACCATTATCCAACGTCCAAATGGTCAAGTAGCCTCCTCTGGCAGCCAAAAATCATTTACTAGTAATGCAGCACCCTCTGCCACAGCAAGAGCTACAGCAACAGCTACCCGCTTGAGTTCAGAAGTAGTAGATCAACTCCGGCAATTATTGGCTAGCGGCTCGAAAATTAGCATTGAACACGTAGATCAACGACGGTTCCGTACAGGTTCCTGGACTAGTACCGGTCAAATTCAAGCCTCCTCAGAAAGAGAAGCGATCGCAGCCATAGAAGCACACCTCGGCGAATACGAAGGGGAATATGTACGCTTAATTGGTATTGACCCGAAAGCCAAGCGTCGCGTATTAGAAACGATTATTCAGCGACCATAATAGGGTAGGGAATAGGGCATTGGTCATTGGTAGATTAATCAATAAATAATTCTTCTTCCCCTGCCTCCCCTGCTCCCTCTGCTCCCCCTGCCCCTCATCTCCACTCCCTACTCCGGCTTCTGAGGTTAAAATTTCCATGTCTGTGCCGCTACTGCGCCTCAGCAATAACTTTGATACTTATATTAGTGGTGAGGTGACTATTCATCCAAGCGCGGTACTAGCACCTGGGGTGATCCTCCAAGCGGCTGTAAACAGCAAGATCGTCATTGGGCCAGGGGTCTGTATTGGTATGGGAGCAATTCTCCAAGTCCATGAAGGCACTCTAGAGGTAGAAGCAGGTGCAAACCTGGGAGCCGGTTTTTTGATGGTTGGCAAAGGCAAAATTGGAGCAAATGCTTGTATTGGTTCAGCGACTACAGTTTTTAACTATTCGGTTGAACCTGGACAAGTAGTACCGCCTGGTTCAATTTTAGGAGACACCAGTCGGCAGATTGACCAAACATTGCAGCTAGAACCATCCACAAATAACCCATCTACTACAAATACACCACCACCGAAAGAAGAGGTAAATGGCTCAGGTGGAGATCAGAAAAAGGTAGTTTCCTCAACTAATTTCTCAGCTTCGGCTTTTGTAGATTTCAAACAAAACAAGTCGATTTCTTACTTTAAATCTCCCGCCACTCCCGAAAATCAGTCTCCTCCCGTGGAGGAACCAACCAATGATGCTAACTCCACTATGGAAGAAGCCGCCCAACCGTCTACAGAACATAACTTAGACGCCAGTCAGCTAGCCGCAGAATCCCCTAACGGTTTTGGGACTCAAATTTATGGACAAGGGAGCATAAACAGACTGTTGACCACATTGTTTCCTCATAGACAATCCTTGAGCGACCCAAATGACGATTAGTCCGAGTAAGTGTTAATTGTAAGTTGTCGGCTTTTTCCGTATTTTGGAGAATTCATCATGGAAACATACAATCAACGGCCTATTCGTGCCATCCAAGGAGCGAGTAGTCAAGAAACCTTTCAGGATACTGCCTTGGGTTTAGTTTCTACCCGCAGCTTTCCGGCGATCGTTGGGACAGCAGATATGATGTTGAAATCGGCGGGAGTTCACCTGGTTGGGTATGAAAAAATTGGTGGCGGTCATTGTACTGCGATCGTCCGGGGTGGAATTGCTGACGTGCGTCTGGCAGTAGAATCAGGTGTGCAAACGGCTGAACAGTTTGGTCAGTTAGTTTCTAGTTTGGTGATTCCCCGACCTTATCCCAACCTAGATATAGTGCTTCCCATCACAACTCGTTTCACTAAATTAATGCAAGAGGGCAATTCCAGCCGTCTGAGTAACCAAGCAATTGGTTTGGTAGAAACGCGAGGATTTCCCGCGATGGTAGGAGCGTGTGATGCCATGCTCAAAGCTGCTGATGTTCATTTAGCAGCTTATGAGAAAATTGGTGGGGGTTTGTGTACAGCAATTATTCGTGGTTCTGTAGCAAATGTGGCAGTAGCAGTGGAAGCGGGAATGTTTGAAGCAGAACGCATTGGGGAATTGAATGCAGTAATGGTAATTCCTCGACCCCTAGACGAAATGGAGTTAACCTTGCCATTAGCAAGTTGCTGGATAGAAGAACGCGAACCGTTAAACTTGCCAGTGAATATTAAAGAACAAGTTGCAGAAATCGAGGTATTAAGATTACCAGACTTAACCAAGCTACCGACAAAAGTTCAAGAAGAATTATGGAATGATGAATGATGATAGATGAATTTTGGAACATCCTCATTCATCATTCAACATTCATCGGCAGATAGAAGGCATCTTACGCTTTAGCTGTTCTGATAATACCTTCTTGATTCCATAAATAAAATACCTTTATTCTAATACTAATGATAGAGTTTTGTCTATGATGAAACTCGTAACTTTCTGTGAGCATAACTATATCATTTGCCAGTGTTCAGCAATACTAGTTTTATATCTATTAATCGCTATATATAGGAGAATCACCCTTGAACCAAGCGACGCTGCACCAGTTAAAGGTGTTCGAGGCGGCGGCACGGCACAGTAGCTTTACTCGTGCTGCGGAGGAATTGTTTCTCACCCAACCTACCGTTTCTATGCAGATCAAGCAACTCACAAAATCGGTAGGGTTGCCATTATTTGAGCAAGTGGGGAAGCGATTGTATCTGACGGAAGCAGGACGAGAATTATTTGCCACTTGTCGGCAGATTTTTGAGAATATAGCCCAGTATGAAATGAAGGTGGCAGATTTAAAAGGGCTAAAACAGGGACAATTACGTTTGGCAGTGATTACAACAGCTAAATATTTTATTCCACGTTTGTTAGGGCCCTTTTGCGAACTTTATCCAGGGATTGATATCTCGCTGCAAGTAACAAATCACGAACAAATTTTGGAACGGATGAGTCAGAATCTGGACGACTTATATATTATGAGTCAAATTCCAGACAATATCGATGTGACTTGTGAACCATTTTTAGAAAACCCCTTGATAGTCTTTGCACCGACTAATCATCCCTTAGCCAAAGAAAAAAATATTCCTATACAACGCCTGTCTAACCAACCTTTTATTATGCGGGAACCAGGTTCAGGAACTCGTCGCGCTGTTCAAAAGCTATTTGAAGAAGAAGGAGTGGCGGTAAAAGTCAAGCTAGAATTGGGAAGTAACGAAGCAATTAAACAAGCGATCGCAGGTGGTTTAGGTATTTCTGTTTTATCTCGTCATACCTTACTATCAGACGCTTCAGAGTTTAGCATTTTAGATGTACAACATTTCCCGATTCAGCGACATTGGTATATGGTTTACCCATCTGGCAAGCAGCTGTCTATCGTTGCTCGTGCCTATTATGAGTATCTACTAGGTGCGGCAAAGAATTTTGTCGACAAAAATTCTGATACTGCTTCTAGCAAGCTTGAACCAATTCATGGGTAAGGAATTCGTAATTCGTAATTCGTAATTCGTAATTATGAATTACGAATTCCTTAAAGGGGTTGACTGCTAGACCGGGAAACATTGACAATTAACCAGCAGAATCATTAAAAATGGGGGAAAACTGGCAGTGGTTAACCCGGAAATACCGACTTGGCGCAAAACAGTACAAAGCGAGATTGTAGCTGTTACTGTGTATTCTGACAGAGCATTGGTTACACGACGGGGTGTAGTTGATTTAAGAGGAATTGAACAGGAATTAGTAATTACCCCAGTGCCAATGACTCTAGAAACTGAGTCTATCAGGGTTAGCGGTACAGGAAGCGTAGGGGTGCGCTTGGTGGGAGTTAGTAGCGATCGCATCTACACTACTGAACCGATAGCGGAACGAGTAGCACATTTGACAAGGCAGATTCAGCAATTAGAAGCAGAAAAACGCCACCTACAAGCCCAGGTGGATGCTTTAGCATTGCAATCTAGTTTTATCGTCGGCTTACGTGAAAAAACAGAAGAACCCTTTTCACAGAGTTTGTCTCGGAAAAATCTTAGCCTCAGCGAGACTTTAGATTTCTTAAATTTTCTCGGAAGCCAGTATAGTGAATATGCGATCGCATCTGGAGAGTGCAAAACCCAACAGCAGGAATTAGACAAACAACTGCAAGCACTCCACACGTCATTGCAGATAGTCCAAACACCCCATCCCAAAGAGAGTTTTAGCTTAGTTGTCGCCGTTGAAGTCGCGGGTGAAGGCGAATTTGAACTAGAGGTATCCTACATAGTAAATCGCGCTAGTTGGAATCCCCTTTATGACTTGCGCTTTAGCACTACCAGCGAGATTGTACATCTGAGTTACCTTGCAGAAATCACTCAAAGCACTGGCGAAGATTGGATTGGGGCAAATCTCACTCTTTCTACCGCTAAACCAGGATTAGGTACACTTCCACCCAAACTTGAACCCTGGTATATTGATGCCCCACTTCCTCAAAGAATGCGACGACGATCTCAACTAGCTGCCGCCCAGCCACCACTACTGCCTAGCATACCAGAGCCATCTGCTGCTGCCAGAACGGATTGGCAAGAACAAGACGAAGTTATGGAAGATAGTCTCATCCCAGCAGAAACCGTTACAGCAGAAGTATCTAAAGAAGGGAGTGTAGTCACCTTTAAACTGAATGGTGGTGGTAACATTCCCAGTGATGGCGCACCTCATAAAACTACAATTTTTAACGATGATTATCCTTGTAGCTTCGATTATGTAGCAATGCCGCGCTTGGTAAGTTTTGCTTATCTACAAGCTAATGTGAAAAATAGTCCCAACGGTGCGACTTTATTACCAGGTAAAGCGAATATTTTCCGCGATAACGTTTTTATTGGGACAACTCAGTTAGAAAATATTGCACCAGGGCAAGAATTCAAACTGAACTTAGGAATTGACGAAGGTTTAAAAATTGAGCGCGACTTAGTTGAACGTCTAGTAGATAAAAGATTAATTAGCAATCAACGCCGCATTACTTATAGTTATCGGTTGATCGTCACTAACTTACTAGAAAAAGAAGTAAATTTGAAACTAACTGAACAACTGCCAGTTAGCCGCAACGAGCAAATTAAAGTACGTCTTAGTCGTAGCAACCCACAAATTCAACTTGGTGAAATGGGAATTTTAGAATGGGTGTTAACTCTTCCACCCCAAGAGCGACGAGAGATATATTACCAGTTTAATGTTGAACATCCGCCTGACTTAATGGTAGTTGGGTTAGATATTTAAGGAATTCCAAAAATTCAAGGAGGCATTGTCTGACCTTGCAGAACATACAGATTATGGAAAACTGCTATACATCGGAGGTGAAAATTCGTGTAATGCAATTGATCTCAGTTTTCTGTTCCGATACTATAGCAGGGGGCAGGGCAATACGGTTCGGATAAGCATTTTTCATTTTTCTTGTGGTCTGGGGAAAGGGTAAGGGGTAAAGGGTAAAGGATGTATTCAAAACCTTTCCCCTTTTCCCTTTCCCCTTTAACCGAACCGTATTGGGAAGCAGGGGGCAGGAGGCAGGAGTAAAACTATTACTGTTCCTATTACTGTTCCTAGTATTCACGCTTGTTATCATGTCCTAACCTATAGGACTCATATTTGATTTTTGAAAAAACTCGGTATACCTTAATCTTCTGAAATCCTATTGCCTTTTGCCTATTGCCTATTGCCTATTAAGCCTCAGTAATCAAACCGGATTCCTATATGTGACTACGGTTATACTAATATCTCTATTCCCATTCCATGCTTTCAGGAAGTTTCTTGTTGAGAAAGCGATCCATGCACCGCTCCGCTAAAGCCGCGATCGTTAGTGACGGATTAGTGCAGGCAGTCGAACCAGGAATCAGAGAACCATCAACAACAAATAAGTTAGAATAGCCGTGGACTTTGCCGTAAGTGTTGCATACAGCACCCATAGTTGCACCACCAAGGGGATGCGCTGTAGCACTAAAGTCAAGCGGTGCACCAAAAGTGGTAGCATTGGCTTGATTGAGTAGTTGGTAAGTATACTGATTAGCCTGGATAATTTTTTGATTGTTGGCTGAGTTTTTCGGCCAGAACAGATTAGCTGATTGCGTTGAAGTATTGTAGCTCAGATAGCCCTCTGGTTTGGCGATCGCAAGGCTCAAAGGAGCTAACACACCTTGTGGAACTATCGGAAAAGGAAGTTGCTCGATGACTACTGGAGCGATGGGATTGTCCAAGTGTTCAATTACTACCGATGCTGGCCCGCCCAGTGTGGGATTAGTTTGACTAGAAGTAACGATCGCACTCACTCCATCACCGTTAGTTCCCCACAATTTTCCAACTTGATTGTTCAGGCGAGGCAATGTCCCATTGTGCTTGGCACGTAAAAGCAATTCGGTAGTGCCAATGGAACCGGCTGCTAAAAACAGGTAGCGGCAGATAAAGGATTTTTTGGACAGTACAACTCCCCGCTCATTGATTTGATTGCAGGTAACACGGTAACGCCCATTATGGAATTCCTCGATCGTGTTTACCACATGCAAGGGTCGGATTTCCACCTTTTTAGTAGCTTCTGCCATGCTGAGATAATTTCGATCTAAGCTATTTTTTGCACCACTGTTAAGACCGTAGTAAACTTGACCTGCGATCGCAGAAGGAACCTTCTTACCCGCGATTTCTTGTCGAACGATATCCCAATCAACAGCTACATCAAGCTTCCTAGCTCTTAAACCAGCTTTGGCTGCTTGCTTTAATAAGATGCGGCTTGCCAAATAGTAGTCAGTTTCTAGAATCTCATCCGGTATAGGAGATGGTTTGAGGATGGAACGCACCTTTGGATAGTAAACTTTATCCAGTTCCTCATATTTGATGCTGCGTGGAAAGACTTGATAAAAAAGTTCTTTAGTTGGCTGATAACTAACTGCGTTGTAGACTAATGAACCGCCTCCCACTCCTGCCCCACGATAGGCAATAATGCCATCGCCTACCTTAACATCAAGAACGCCAGTGTATACATCAATCGGAACTTGGTTGAAGATAACTGTAGTCGGGCTTAACCAAGTAGAGCGACCATCTGGATTCTGATATGTGGAGAAAGTGTTACCTGCCTTGGTGATTGGCCATCGTCGTCCTCGCTCCAAGACTATAGTTTTAATTCCAGCTTCACCAAGGCGCAAGGCTGCAACGGCTCCACCAAAACCGCTACCAATCACCAGCGCTTCTACACATTCTTCGCCACGATAGTTAGCAGAGGCAATGTTAGGCACAGCTATACTTGCTGTTGCTGCTAGAGTTGCCTGAATAAATTGACGACGTTTAATTACGCCCGACATAATTAATCTCCTGTATGAGCTGATTATGCACCGACACTTTTACATCTAAGTTGAAATGACTAGCTGCAATTAATGTCTTCAAGGAATTACAGAAGTAACTTAAAAACTTCGACACCTGATTACCCGGATTTCTCACCACATCTCGAATAAGCCTGCGCTTGAGCAGGGGAGCAGGGGAGCAGTTGCAGTAAGTCTTTCCCCTCTGCACCTCTGCACCTCTGCCCCTCTGCCCAATATCCCCTCAAGCTTGTGAGAAATGCGGGATTAAAGCAACTTCTGTTACACTTCTTGCACAATCCCAAAAATATCAGTATCAAAAATAGTTGATCTGCCAAATTGCCAAAAACATGTTTATGTAAATGAAGCGGCTTGCCAGATTTTAGAGTATTTTCGCGAAGAATTGCTCAAGCCGTTAAGCAGTGTGTGAGTGTGTCACTGAAGCTATGATTTATGGCTCATTGATTCGTCTGATGCTAAAGCGAATGGCATCTTAAGCTTTTGTTTATAAATCAGCGCTTACTGTACAAGGGCTGCTATAGCATAAGTAAATGCTGCAAATTACTCAAATTGGATTCAGACGCAGGCTGATCGGCGCGATCGCTCTGCCGATTATCCTGTTATTGTCCTTGTCAGGAGTTTCAATCTGGCAAATTAACCGCCTGCTTTCGGCTATGCAATGGGTTGATCACACCGATCAAGTAATTGCCAGAGCAAATGGCTTACAAAAACTATTACTTGATCTGGAGACAGGAGTCCGTGGATATCAGATTACAAATAACCCAGAATTTCTTGAACCTTATCAACAAGCAAACTCTACCATTAATACTACTTTTGATGAGTTGGGTGATTTAGTTTCAGATAATCCCCAACAAAGTCAACGCTTAAGGCAAATCAAGGCAGAGGAAACAGGCTGGAAGAACTCTATTTCCCAAGCGATCGCCCGCAAACAAAGAGGCGAAACTGAAGCCCTATCAGCAATTGAGGTTCGCAAACGAAGTATGGACGCGATGCGAAATCAAATTACTGAATTTATTGCTACTGAAGAGCAGCTACGGTATCAGCGCAACCAAGCAGTCCAACAGACTACTGAACGAGTCATCTTTACTAGCATAATCCTGTCGCTTGCTGCTGGTGGCGTCCTTGCCTTTTATATTCGACGGCAAATTTCCCATGTGTCTAACAATTATGAGAATGCTCTCAAGACTGCCCAAGTACAAACTGAAAATGTTCAGCTTTCTGCTCAAAGGCTTGCTGCGTTACATAATATTGATCGGGCAATTCTAGCAGCTGAGTCGATCAAATCTCTAGTCCGAACTGCACTCAAACAAATGCGTCAGTTAGTACCCTATGAGCAAGCATTTGTTGCCCTATTTAATTTTGAGGCAGGTACAGCTGAGATTGTCGCAGGCAGCAGCACTAAAGAATTACAACCGCTTGAAGGCACAAAGATGTCAGTATCAGACTTTGCGCCTGAGCAAAGCTTACGGCAAAACCTTAGTTATATTAAAGACTTGACAAATGTTGAGCTTTACCCGCCTGTTTTAGCACGATTGCATTCGGCAGGAATGCGTTGTTGTCTGCGGATTCCGATGTTAGTTGAAGAAACGCTGCTAGGAGAACTCAACTTGGCGGCGACTCAGAAAGCCGTTTTTGATGCTCAAGCACAAGATGTTGTGGTTGAGGTAGCGGCTCAGTTAGCGATCGCTATCCAACAATCTCTGCTACGCGAACAACTTCAAAATTACGCTTTGGAACTAGAACAGCGTGTTGCCGAACGCACTGCACAGTTGCAAGAAACAAATCAAGAGTTAAAAGCATTTACTTACACGATATCGCACGATTTACGCGCACCGTTACGTACTATGCAAGGTTTTGCTCAGGCATTGCAAGAAGACTACACAGACAAACTAGACTCTGTTGGGCAAGAATACATTCAATATATTACAGAGGGTGCAGTCCAAATGGACACCCTAATTGCCGAACTCCTGGCATACAGCCGCCTCAGCCGTGCCCAAATTCAAATGCAAAAAGTTGATTTAACTGATGTTGTTGAGGAAGCTTTAAAACAACTCAGCAAAGAACTTCAAGAACAGCTTGCACAAGTTACGGTAGCAAAACCTTTGCCGCTAGTGATGGCTCATCGCTCTACGCTTATCCAGATAGTAACCAATTTACTCAGCAATGCAATGAAATTTGTGCAGCCCGGAATACAACCAAAAGTAGAAATCTATGCAAAGGAACAGCAAGATTCGATCCAATTATCGATTGCAGACAACGGCATCGGCATCGCGCCAGAACATCAAGAGCGCATTTTTCGGGTGTTTGAACGCCTGCATGGCGTTGAAATCTATCCAGGTACTGGTATTGGTTTAGCAATTGTCCGCAAAGGGTTAGAGCGAATGGGCGGTCGAGCCGGAGTAGAATCGCAATTAGGTACTGGTAGTCGCTTTTGGATTGCCCTGCCAAAAGCCGATCCTCACAGTAATGATACGAATGACGCAAGTACTCCGCATTCTGATAATTGATGACAATCCAGGCGATCGCGCTTTAGTAATCCGAGAACTGAGGCGAGAATTTCCGCAATTTCAACCTCAAGAAATTCGTGAAGCCTCTAGCTTTGCTAGTGCATTAGCAGCAGGTGAATTCGATTTGGTCATTACCGACTATCAATTGGGTTGGAGTACTGGACTAGAAGTTTTATATACAATTAAACAACAGTATCCCAACTGTCCAGTGATTATGTTTACTAATACAGGTAGTGAAGAAATTGCGGTAGAGGCAATGAAGTCTGGGCTAGATGATTATGTCCTCAAATTACCCAACCGCTACATTCGCATACCGGCTGCTGTGCGAGTTGCACTAGAACGAGCAGAAATCAAACGACGAGCTACCTTACTTGAAATTCGTCTTCAAGGTTTGCTCAACCAATTAAAACTAGGTATATTTCGTACTTATCCAGATGGAAATTTTATTGAGTGTAACCCAGCGTTTCTGGAATTGTTGGGGCTGGATTCATTATCCCAAGCCTCAGCGATGAATTTATTGAACATCAATGAATACTACTCAATACTACAAAAACTGCCGCCACCTCAACAGCAAGAGCAAGAAATTCAATTACAACGAGCAGATGGAAGACCGATCTGGGTTGGATTAAGCATAGCCCTGAATGTCTTTGAGGGACAACAGGTAATAGATGGCTTAATTGAAGATATTACATCTCGTAAACAAGCTGAAATTGAAATTCAGCAACTTAACCAAACCTTAGAGGAGCGAGTCAGGGAGCGTACAGCCGAATTAGAAGTAGCAAATCGAAATTTAGCGCAGAAAAATCAGGAATTAGCAGTGGCTAATCAAGATTTAGAAGCATTTACTTATTCAATCTCCCACGATCTGCGCGAACCATTACGCGCTATCCAAATGTTTGGTTCAATCCTCCTAGAGAACCAGGATAGGGAATCTAACCTAGAGAACCATCAAGACTATTTGCAGCGCATTATTGCAAGTACACAGCAAGCAGACAAGCTTGTTCAAGATTTGCTTGAATACAGTCGCCTCAGCCGGACTGAAATGCCATTACAACCTATTAACTTATCTTTATTGATGATACAAATACTGAGACAGCTAGAATTAGAGATAACACAGCGACAGGCGAGAGTGCAAGTTGAAGAGCCTTTAGCTGAAGTTACGGGAAACCCTACTATTTTGATTCAAGTAGTTACCAATTTGCTAACCAATGCGATTAAATTTGTTGCACCGGAAATCCAACCTCAGTTACGGATATGGACTGAGAAACGTAATAAATTAGTTCGCTTATGGGTGGAAGACAACGGCATTGGTATTGAGGAAAGATACCAAAAACGCATTTTCAATGCTTTTGAGCGCCTACACAGCTATGAAGTTTATCCTGGTAGTGGTATCGGTTTAGCAATTGTCCGCAAAGGAGTCGAACGTATGGGTGGCCAAGTTGGTGTAGAATCTCAACCTGGACAGGGAAGCCGATTTTGGATAGATTTACCTATAGTTATAGATGTAAATCCCTAAAATCTTTTAATCGCCTTGATTACGGGCCAACATAAAATTCTTTCTACACTCTTAAATACTTGGTGCAAAACCCTTGCCCTACGCTCTGGGGTACACAGTAAGTTTTGAAAAACTGTCTTTCCCCCTGCCCCCTGCCTCCTGCCTCCTGCCTCCACCTCTGCCTTTCAAACTAGAAATTTCATGAGTAAAGAGCAAGACACTATTTTACTTGTAGAGGATAATCACAAAGATGTGCTGCTGCTGCAACGCGCGCTCCGCAAGGCTAACATTGTCAATCCAGTTCAGGTGGTAAATGATGGCGATGCAGCAGTGCTGTATCTGTCTGGGCAGGAACCTTATGGCGATCGCACTCGTTATCCCTTGCCTGTACTAATCTTGCTCGATCTGAAACTCCCCCGCAGATCCGGGGCTGAGGTTTTGATGTGGTTACGGCAGCAACCAGAACTCAAGCGCTTACCTGTCGTAGTTCTCACCTCATCGAGAGAGTATACCGACATCAATCATGTCTATGACATAGGTGTAAATGCTTACATAGTTAAACCAGTTATTTTTAATGAATTAGTAGAAATTGTTATAACCCTTAATCTCCACTGGATTATGTTTAACGAAAGACCGCAATTTTGAACTGTTTAAACATTTTTTGGGCATTCTTTTCACTGTCACCCTTACATAAATGTAATGTAGTTAGATGTTACGCATTCTTCTAATTGATGATAATTTGAATGACCGCCTACTGGCGATTCATGTACTAGAGCAAGAATTTTTTGACCTCCAGTTTCAGGAAATTGTTCAAGCAAAAGACTTGGAAGAAGCACTGGAAACAGGACAGTTTGATTTAGTAATAACTGACTATCAATTACGCTGGAGTGATGGCTTAACCGCGATCCGGGCAATTAAAAACCGTTATCCTGATTGCCCAGTAATAATGTTTACCAATAGTGGTACTCAGGAAATTGCCGTTGAGGCGATGAAATCGGGATTGGAAGATTACATTATTAAGTCTCCTAAGCATTATGTTCGATTACCCGCAGCAGTCCGTCGAGCAATAGAGCGGACTGAAGCTCAACGTAAAGCAGTCAGGCTAGAATCACGCCTTCAAACTTTGCTGAATAATTTAAATGTGGGAATTTATCGTTTAACGGCAGATGGCACTCTGCTCGAAGGTAATCCCGCGTTTCTGCGGCTGTTGGGTTTAAATTCTCTAACTGAAATTCCCGCAAGTCAAACCCTTGAGCCTTATTTCCAACCATTGGACTATGCCCAAGTTCTCAACCAATTAAAGCAAAATAGCGAAATCCGCGATCGCGAGATGCAATTGCGACGAGCCAATGGTACTCTAATTTGGGTGCGAATTAGTACAACTTTTACCCAAGTAGATGGTACAACCGTTATTGACGGCTTAATAGAGGATATTAGCGAACGCAAACAGGCACAAAAAGCTCTACACCAGAGTGAGGAACGCGCACAGCTTGCCATTAACATCAGTCGGCTTGGGACTTGGCATTATGACCCCAGTACGAACCTTGTGGAGTTGGACAAGCGAATGCGCGAGATTTGGGGCGAACCGGATGACACCGCGCTTATCCCCTTACCGATGGTAATAGAGCGCATCCACCCAGATGACCGGGAGCGTGTAGTCAACACCATCAGCAATGCGCTCAACCCGATGTCATCGGGTACTTATGAAATTGACTATCGGATCGTGTGGAGGGATGGAACTGAGCGGTGGCTATTCGCTAATGGGCAAGTGCAATCAGAAGGAGAGGGAGTATCCAAGCAAGCGGTAAGGTTCCTGGGAACCGCACTCGACATTACCGAACGCAAACGAGCTGAAGAACGGCTGCATCTGCTGTATGAAACGACCAGCGATTTACTGGCCACGGAACATCCCATGCAGTTGATGAATAACTTATTTAACAAGCTCTCAGCCCAGCTAGAGTTACATTCTTACTACAACTACATGGTTGAGGAAAAAGACAACCAGCTAATGCTGCATCTGAACAACTATGAGGGAATCTCTGAGGGAACGGCTCAGTCGCTCGAATGGATTGAATTTGGTCAATATCTTTGCGGACTAGTGGCACAAGAGCGGCAGCAAATTGTCTTCGATCAAGCGCAAATCTCCACCCATCCCAACGCGCAGCTTGTCAGTTCAATGGGCATTACAGCTTGTGCTGGACAACCGTTGATTGTGCAGGGGCGGTTACTGGGGACGCTTTCCTTTGCTAGCCGCACCCGCACCAGCTTTACTCCCGAAGAAATCGATCTGCTGCAATCCACCTGTGAGCAGATGGCGATCGCTATTGAGCGGGCAAACCTGCTAGCTTCAATCCAGCAACAAGCTCAACAATTGCAACAAGCCAACCGAATTAAAGATGAGTTTCTAGCAGTATTATCCCATGAATTGCGATCGCCCCTGAATCCAATTCTGGGTTGGTCTAAGCTGCTCCAAATTTCTAAGCTTGACGAAGCCAAGACCGCTTATGCTCTGAGTGCGATCGAACGCAATGCCAAGTTGCAGTCTGAACTGATTGAAGACTTGCTGGATGTTTCCCGAATTTTGCAAGGCAAACTTAGCCTTCAGGTTTGCCCAGTGGATCTAGTATCGATGGTTCAAGCTGCAATGGAAACTGTGCGGCTAGCGGCTGAAAGTAAGTCAATTCAAATTCAGGCTAGGTTTGAACCAAATGTCGGGCAAGTTTTGGGCGATCCAAATAGGTTACAGCAAGTGATTTGGAATCTCCTCTCGAATGCAATTAAGTTCACTGACATCGGGGGACGAGTGGAGATCCATCTGAAACAAGTTAGCTCTTTTGCCGAAGTTACTGTTATCGATACAGGTCAAGGAATTCACCCTAACTTTCTCCCCTATGTGTTTGAATACTTCCGCCAAGCAGATAGTGCTACAACCAGAAAGTTTGGTGGGCTGGGATTAGGGTTAGCGATCGTCCGTCACTTAGTCGAATTGCATGGCGGAACTGTTCGGGTAGAAAGTGCAGGTGAAGATCAGGGAACAACCTTTACTGTGAGACTGCCGCTCATGGCAACTCCATCCCAGAAGAAAACGGACAGTAAACCGTCTGAGCCATCCTTAAATTTGCATGGCATCAAAGTTTTGGTGGTAGATGATAACACAGATACACGGGAGTTTATTGCTTTCATGCTAGAGATGTATGGGGCGAATGTAACAACTGTCACCTCAGCTGTTGAAGCTCTCGATACTTTAACCAAGTCCAGAGCAGACGTGCTACTCAGCGATATTGGGATGCCAGAAATGGATGGCTATATGCTGGTACGCCAGCTGAGAGCCTTGCCGTACCAACAGGGCGGGAAGATTCCTGCGATCGCCCTAACAGCATTTGCTGGAGAAATTAACTATCAAAAGGCTATAGAGGCGGGTTTTCAACGGCATGTTCCGAAGCCGATCGATCCAGCAAACCTGGTTGAGACGATTACCGACTTGGTTAAACAGAGCCAGTAAGGCAGAGGACAGGTATTCCGAAATACTATAAGACTCATATTTGATTGCGTGAAAAAAATTCGGTATACCTTAATCTTCTGAAATTCTATTGCCTATTGCCTATTGCCTATTGCTTAGCCTATTACCTATTGCCTATTGTCTACTAAGCCAAGTGATTTCAGTAATCAAACCGGATTCCTATAGCAGTTCTTACAAATATGGATGGATGCCTAGCCTACAGGCGGCCACCATGTAGCGAAAAATGTACTCTAATAGCTCAATATAATTACGAGCAGCCTCAAGAGAAGAAGCCCAGACTGTGAGACCATGATCGCGAATTAGTAATGCGGGTATTTGCGGTGGAGTTACGGCAAAGCGTTTTTCAATATCAACAGCAATGTGAGAAACTTGGAGATGATTAGCAAAAATTGGCATTGCACAACAGGGGTTTTCTTGCCAAACTCCCAAACCTTTGAGCATTTCTAACGGTGGTAAAGGTAAACTATCTCCTTCAACAAAGCGAGAAACCAAATTGCCCTCAATCGAATGTATATGATAACAAGCTTGTGATTCTGGAAACAGGCGGTAAAGTAACTGATGAATTGCTGTTTCGGCTGAAGGTAACAAATTAGTGGCAGATGCTTCCATTTTGCCATCTCGATCAATGCGAACAAAATCACTTAGTAATAACTTGCCCTTAAATTTACCACTAGCTGTAATCCAGAAGCTACCATCAGGCAGGCGAGCTGAGAGGTTGCCGGCAGTTCCTACCATCCAACCTTGTTGGTAAAAATAACGAGCAGTTGCAATTAGTTGCAAACGAGGATCTGCTATTGTTGGGCAAGGCATTGAATTTAACTCCACGATTTCGCTAAATAATCGCGTATCTCTAAAAAATCATTCCAGGGAATATAAGGTTTTTGGTGTTCATCTAAATATCTTGCTAACTGAGAGCGTGCAAATACAACAGAAGCTTGCAATCCCATATTTAAGTCGGTGATGGAGTCACCAATAGCGATTTTTTCATCGGCTGGATATTGATCCATAACCTGCACCTTAGCGATAAGTTCTGTATCTCCTTCGTATTGAGAAATTACTTTTAAATAAGCACTGCTAATATCTACATCTACAGCATAAATTCTCTCTACTCTATGCACTATCCCTATCCCATCTAAAACAACCTCTACCATTTTCCGTAGTCCTCCAGAAACTACTATGAATGAAACTCCCTGACCCTCTAGAAAATCCAACAATTCTATCAATCCAGGACGTATCAATTGAGGTTTAGTAAATTCAAGAATTTCTGGATAACTTGCAGATGGAATTGATTGCAAAATTTGCTTGACTCCCTCTCGCAGCGTCAGCCTTTTCGCATACATTTCAGGTAGTAATTTTGCAGAAAGTATCGGTGCAAATTTTTTCAGAACCGCGACAAAAGTTTCATCAACTGTAATAGTGCCATCAAAGTCACAAAAAACAATCCGCTTCATACTATTTCGTAATTTGTAATGACGCTCTCTACAAAAATTTTGAGAATTTTGAATTTTGAATTTACCTCACCAGGGGTTGGCGGGCAATACCGCTTGGGTTAAGCATTTTTTCTCCCCCTGCCTCAACAGATTATTTTCTTAGAGGATGTCTGAAAACTTTTTGGTGTTGTATTTGAGACTTGTAGATCCCCCTAAATCCCCCTTAAAAAGGAGGACTTTGATTCCGGTTTCCCCCTTTTTAAGGGGGGGCTGGGGGGGATCAAGCGAAATATTTAATACTTCTCAGACATCCTCTTAACTGAACTTTGGCGGGTGCGAATTTCTCTGCCTGTATATTGGGGTGTCCAACCTTCTGTGGTGATGAAATAGCGTACTGCTTTCACCTGCTTTGCTGGGGTAAGATAAAACCAATGTTCGGTTCCGGCTGGGATGTTGATATATTCTTCTGGTTGTACAGTCAGTTCTACTTGACTACCATCAGAACGTACAAAGCCAAAAATCGCTTCCCCATCAATGATATAGCGGACTTCATCATCTGTATGGGTATGAATTTGGTCAAACTTTGCCATTAACCCATCAAGGTTAGGAATCTCTGGATGAAGGACAACCAAATCACGAGATTTATAGCCTGCTGTCTGTTGTAGTTGCTCAAAGTAACTATCTAAAGCTTTGAGTACTTGTTCTTTTTCATCTTCGTTGAGATTATCTTGTGCCAACAAATGTTGGAGTTTTGGGTTATCTGTTACAGTCCAGCGATTAATTTGAATATTCAGGGAGGCTAATTCCTGGGCAATGTGAATTAAGTCGGTGTGGAGAGTTCCATTTTCTAGTTTGAGAATTGCCATTTTTGACCTCCAGTAAAATAGGTATGATCAAGCTTTCAAGGCATAACTTCAGGAGCAAAGATACTATTTAAAAAGTATTCCATTTTTTCAGATTTTGCAGAAGGGCTAATCCCTTTAGCTTGGCTACTGTTGCTTGCGAATGGACTAAATGAGTATCTAGAGCTTCCACAGATGTCCACTTTTTTACAAAAGTAAACTTATTTTATCTCTTTATGTGAGTATATTGATCTGGCTTTTCACGATATATGCAAAAGGTCATTTTGGGGCTTGAGGATTTCGTGTGAAAAGTCAGGTTATATTTATTTAACAAGAATATAGGATTGTAGATTAGGGCAGAGTTAACACTGATTTTTGAACATACACTCGCTATTTCATGACGCAGAAGTATTTCAAGGGGCATACAATCTAAACATTATCTCAAATCAATAACCAGAGCATTATGTCTAAGCTTTTTGCCGTTGTGGTTGCAACTGTTCCAGAGTATTACGAGTATAAAAAAAATCACCCAGAGCATGACCAAGATCAACTCGCTTGGTTTAATGAGCAACATGAGAAAGGAAAACTACTGTGCTGTGGGCCGTTTTTTCCCCATGATGGAACTGGGCTTTGGGTAATTCAGGCAGAAAATTTTGAACAGGCTCAAGCTCTTGTAAACAGCAGTCCTCGTGTGCGAGATGGTATGCTAGCGAACTCTGCTAGAGTTGTGGAGTGGGAAGTTCACATTGGACGCGATCGCTTTTCAGAGCGTGAATAAGTAGAAGCAATTTCTTGCTGTCTAACATTTCTGTTCAGTGAAGGGAGATAAGTAAGTCGGCGCAATAAAACCAAACTGTGTAAATAAAAGTAAATAAGGCTCAAACTCTTTCTCCCCCTGCTCCCTGCCCCCGGTCACTGAATCTCGACTTCGCTCGATTTCCGCGTAGCCGAAGTGCTGCCCCCTGCCTTATCTCAACAATAATTATTTACGCCGACCTACTTAGTTAAGCCACCTATTAGAGTTAGAGTTGGTATTGTTAAGCTGAAAAAGCAACCTTCAAGCAACACCAATGGAACTAGCAACTCTGTTGAGAAATCACCGCACAATTCGCGCCATCGGTTTTGATGATGCTCCTTTTATGAGAAGCGCGAATAATCCTGTGGGGGTTGCAGGTGTCATCTGTGCAGGAACTAGATTTGAAGGTATGGTTTGGGGAGAGATACAGCCTGATGGTTGGGATGCTACAGAAAAACTGTGTCAGTTACTAATTGGTGGCAAATTTTTACCACATCTTCATTTAGTACTGTTGGATGGTATTTCTTTGGGTGGCTTCAATATCATAGACCTACCATTGTTAGCAGCAAAATTAGAGCGCCCTTGTGTTGCAGTAATGCGAAAGCAACCTAACCTCAAGGGAATGACATACGCTATGCAACAACTACCGCATCCAGAAAAACGATTGGAAGCTATAGATCGTGCTGGGCCTGTTTACGAGCATCCACCCTTTTATTTTCAGGTTTGTGGTGCAGAACCAGATGTTACAGCCCAAGTGCTTCAGCATCTTACAGACTGTGGACACGTACCAGAGGCTCTTCGTCTGGCCCATTTGATCGCTTCTGCGGTTGTCAAAGGTGAAAGTGGGCGACAGGCTTGATCCTTAGGCAAGAGGCAAGAGGTAATAGGCAAGAGGCAATAGGCAAGAGGTAAGAGGCAATAGGTAATAGGTAACAGTCAAGAAGCCTCTTTGAGTTGTAATGAAGTTTTTCAGAAATCAAATATGAGTCCTATATATTAGTCCTAAATTATTTGTAAAAATAAATTAACCGCAGAGGCGCAGAGAACGCAGAGAGAGGAATCTGAGATTTTCACGACTCATTTAGGATTGCTATATTGCGATCGCACTCGTTTCTATACAGGACGCTGCAAGAATGTTGGCTGAAAACTCAGTTTTGGCTGTTAACGTCAAGGGGGATCATAAGAGCGTTCGCGTAGCGTCTCGTAGAGAAGATTCTACCGCGCCTGTCCTTAATCTGGAAAAATGGTCGTATGAGTCGATATTGCGCGGTTAAATCTTCGACCTGTGTGGATGCAAAAACTCAAGATGGCGGTATCTAGGCAGAATCTGAGTTTTGACTTCTTGCTCTGGTGTTGGAGTGATAACTCTGCGCTTGTGATAGTCATCCAGAAAGTTACAGTTAGTAATTATTTTTATTTAGTATTTTAAATATTTTAATCATCGGCTTAACTGTCTTAACTGTCCACTTAACTGTCTAATTTACTGTCTAATTCACAGTTTTACTCCTATTGCATTTTATTGATAAAGCTGAGATGATTCATAAGTGGAAGTTCAGCATATTGTTTTTAATTAAGCAAGCTTGTTTTAACTAAAAATTGAGATATTACCCTAGAAAATTATAAAGGAAAAAGTTATGTTCAATTCTTAACCGCAGTAAAATTCTAAACGAGCTAGTCAAAGAGGTTACTGGTCAAATATAAGCTACGATTCAACACCTCAATAAAAAATACTTCTGAATGAACATTAACCATTAAAAATAAATAAATTCTACCTTTTGCAATATAAAAATGAGCGTTGGTAACAATAAATTTATATTTCCATCAATGAGTAATTATGAGTATAAAGTTGTAGCCTTTAACCACTATTTATAACTAAGGGGTTAATAATAAAATGAATCCTTCAGGGAAAGAGAGTTTATACTGGGAAAAAATACAGCAAATTCAAACTCAATTTGAATTAGTTTTATTGGAGAAAACTTCAATAAACGAATGTACAGCGATTGTAAAGAAAAAATCTCCCCTGGAAATCATAATATATATTGTTCCAAGCTCCAATATCTCGCTAGAAAAAATTTGTTCTTACCTTGATAGTGTGCCCGATGAAGCGTTATTACTAAAAGCCTTAGTACCTGTATCAAACCTACCTTTAACTGCCACAGGAAAGGTAGACGAATTGGCTCTGATGAATATTCCTATCATTGATAAAAGTTTAATTGAGCAAGTAGAAAAGCAACTTAACTCTCATCACAAAATTGAACAGGCAGTGGTAGTGGTGCAGGAGTTGAAAAAGAATATCCCCTTACTCCATCTATCAGATTTAATCCCAGATTGGCAAGACAAGAATGCGATCGCCAAAGCTGGGGCTTTGCCCATCGCTAATGTTGTCCCAATTCCCAGAGGTTCCCAACTAGATAGACAACAACATTTCTTAGAGCCGAAGCCACTTGCCATTAGCCACGGCAGTATTCTCCCGGATGATCCTCATGCACCTATTACCTTAGCTGAAGTTTTGCAAAGAACTGCTCAACAGGCTACAGGTGGGAAAATTATTTACTTGTTGCCCGATGGCACAGAACTACGCCAATCCTACACTGAGTTACTGGAAGTTGCCAAGCGAATTCTTGCTGGTTTGAGAAAGTTGGGACTCAAGCCAAAAAACAAAATCATATTGCAGATGGAACTTAGCTGTGACATTATTCCAGCTTTTTGGGGCTGCATATTGGGAGGCTTTGTACCCATAATCATGGAAGTGCCACCTACTTATAGAGAATCAAACAAGGTGGTGGATAAGCTTTGTCATATTTGGCAGTTTTTAGATAGTCCAGTCATCTTAACTACGGAAGTTCTTAAACCAGAGATAGAATTAGTATCGCAATGGCTACCAATAGAACGCCTCAAGATAAGCACAATTGAAGTATTAAAAAACCATACTGCCAGCAAACAATATCACCATAGTCAACCAGATGAGGTAGCTCTTTTCAACCTAACTTCTGGTAGTACAGGAATACCAAAATGCGTTCAATTGACTCATCAAAATCTCATTGCTCGCGCCAGAGGGGCTAACCTACTTAATCAACACGAGCCAGAAGATGTAATTTTAAATTGGCTGCCGTTCGATCACATTGGCAGCATTTCCGACTGGCATATCCGTGGTGTTGAATTGGGTTGCACCTTGGTTTATGCCCAAAAAGAATATATTTTGGGTCGCATCCTCAACTGGTTGGATTTGATTCATAAATACCGGATCACTCATAGCTGGGCCCCCAACTTTGCTTATGCGATAGTTAATGACTCCCTCAAACAAGAACCAGAACAGAACTGGAATTTATCGTGCGTGAAATTTCTATTGACAGCTGGTGAAGCAGTATCTAGTAAAGCTGTGGAGGATTTTCGAAAAAATTTGGTTGCATACAGACTCAAAGCAACGGCAATTCGTCCCGCTTTTGGTATGGCTGAAATGGGTTCGGGAATTACATATTATCAGCCCCTCCAGGAAGCACCTTTGTTGTTCCATAGAGTCGAGAAATCTAGATTACAAGGTACTATTAAACGAGTAGAAATAGACCATCCGAATTACAGTACTTTTACCGATTTAGGCTCAGTCATTCCTGGAATTACCATTCGCATAGTAGACGAGCAAAACTCTGTATTAAGAGAAGACACCATCGGGCGTTTGCAAGTTAAGGGCGATGCAGTTTCTCCGGGATATTACAACAACCACAATGCCAATAGTCAATCGTTTTTAAAAGATGGCTGGTTTGACACTGGAGATTTAGGATTTATTACCAACGGACAATTAGTGGTTAGTGGTCGTGCCAAAGAAACTATTATCATCAATGGAGCTAACTACTACAGCCATGAAATTGAAGCAGTAGTCGAAGAAATTGCAGAAATTGAAGTGTCCTACACTGCCGCCTGTGCAGTATGCAATGCTGATGACGCAACAGAGAAACTGGCTATTTTCTTCAGTTCGCCGATTATAGAAGAAGCTAAACTGTTAGAGTTACTGAATAAAATTCGCCAGACAGTGGTGAACAAAATCGGCTTAAATCCTGATTATTTAATTTTATTAGCTAAAGAAGATATTCCCAAAACTGTTATTGGTAAAATCCAGCGATCGCAACTTAGCGATCGCTTTCATACAGGCGAGTTCAACTCAATTATTAAACAATTTGATATCTTACTAGGCAATAGTAACACTATTCCTGATTGGTTCTACGAAAAAGTCTGGCGACCCAAGCAAGCCAACGTTTTGAAGACTTTATCCCCAATTTGTCTAACTATAGTCTTCCTCGACGAGTTAGGGTTGGGGACATTTATTTGTCAGCAACTAGAACAGCAAAACCTGCCATATCTGTGTGTCTCACCTGGAGCAAATTTTGCTAAAAAAAGTCCCAATCACTTCTTTTTAACTCCTGGAAATGCAGACCATTATCAGCTATTGCTTGAGACCATAAAAGCAGATAACCTGACCATCGGTAAAATTATCCATTTGTGGAATTATCAAGAATATCAAGGAGAGATAAAGAGCATAGAAGCTCTTGAAAAAGCCCAAAAGCAGGGAATTTACAGTTTATTGTTTCTTGTTCAAGCCCTAGCAAAAAATCATAATTTCCAAGATTTAGTTCAGTTATTATTTGTTTCTAGCTACACCCAGTCTACGCAACCAACAGACAAGATAGCTTATGAAAAATCTCCAGTTCTCGGTGTCATTAAAACTATTCCCCAGGAAATCCCCTGGTTAAATTGTCGTCACATCGATTTGACACCAAATTCGATACAGGTGAATGGAAACTATATTCTACAAGAACTCCAGGTTTTATCAAAAGAGGAAGAGGTATCTTATCGAAATGGGCAGCGTTTGATTGCAGGTTTAGAAAAAGTTAATTTAGAAGATAAACCGAAGCAAAAACTTCCTTTTAAATCAGGGGGAATGTACCTGATAAGTGGTGGGCTTGGGGGTGTTGCGGTTGAAATTGTTAAATATCTAATTAAGTTTTTTAATGCCAAATTATTATTAGTAGGTCGGACTCATTTAACAAGTGAAGATATTATATCTAACCTCTCTACAGAAATATTAGAAAAAGTAAAGCTGTATCAGGAATTAAAGCAGCTTGGCTCGGTGGTTTATGAGGCAGTGGATATCTGCGACTTGCAAGCTGTTCAACAAGTGGTAGAAAAAGTTAAGGCTAACTGGGGAAGTCAGCTAGATGGGGTGATTCATCTGGCGGGAACTTACGAGGAAAAAATGCTAGTGGATGAAACACCACAAAGTTTAGCTGCAATCTTACGACCCAAAGTATTAGGTGCTTGGGTGCTACATCAGTTGTTGAACAAGCAAAAGGAAGGGATTTTTATTAGCTTTTCGTCCTTGGCGAGTTTCTTCGGTGGAGCCACAATTTCTGCTTATGCTGCTGCTAACAATTTTTTGGAAAGCTTTAATCAATATCAACGTTCTATTGGTGTGTTGCACAGCTATTGCTTTGCTTGGACAATTTGGCGTGATACAGGAATTAATAAGGGTTATCAGAGGCAAGAAATCACCCACGCTCAAGGCTTTTATGAGATGAGCTTGCAACAAGGATTATATTCCTTCTTGACTGGTTTATATCATGACCAAGGACAGATGATAGTCGGGTTAGATGGTAGCAATCCCAAAATTCGGCGTTTTACATCGAAGTTTCCAGGGTTACAGAAATTAACTGCCTATTTCACTACACATAACGGTGTTGCTGTACCAGAGTTATCAGATTTTACAGTGCGCGATCGCTTCACAACCACCGTTAACTGTGACTTCGTGCAACTATCCCAAATGCCCCTAACTGCCAAGGGCGAAATTGATCGAGAATTATTAGCTAGGGGAATGACTCGTAGAGAAGCGATCGCTCCCCGAAATGAAACGGAACAGCAAATAGCTCAAACCTGGCAAGAAGTTTTAGGCATACCCCAAATCGGCATTCACGACAACTTCTTTGAACTAGGAGGAAATTCTTTGCTAGCCTTCCAAGTCATTTCTCGGTTGCGCGAGACTTTTTCTGTTGAATTGTCGCCAAATCGTTTTTTTGCATCCCCGACTGTAGCTGGTTTGGGAGAAAGCCTTGAGGCGCTACAAACTGTTGTCAAAAAGTGGAATGTAGCTATGGATGACGCAGAAAAAGAATATGAGGGAGGGGTATTATAAATGACAATAATAGAATTTGTCTCTTATTTAAATAGTTTAGGCATCAAAATTTGGCTGGAAGGCGGCCAGTTAAACTATCGCGCTCCCAAGGGAGTGATGAACCCAGACCTCAAAAACCAATTGCTAGGGCGCAAATCAGAAATCCTGGCTTTTCTAGAAGAAGCTCAGACTGCAACAGACTCCTCCTTTGAGCCAATACCATCTATAGAACGCTCTGGAGACTTGCCTTTATCCTTTGCCCAGCAGAGGATGTGGTTTCTCTATCAATTAGAGAGCCAAAGCCCGTTTTATAACGAGGGTTTACAGCTGCGCGTTGCAGGTGTACTCAACGTAGAAGCTCTACAGCAAAGTGTAAATGAAATCATCCGTCGTCACGAAATTCTACGAACAACATTTCCAGCAGTTGATGGGAAACCCTTGCAAATCATTTCTCCTAGCTTGACAATCAACATACCAGTGCTGGACTTGCAAAGTTTAGAAGAATCAGAAGCACAACAGATTGTCACAAAAGAAGCTCGGCAACCTTTTGATTTGAGTAATGGCCCTTTATTGCGGGTTACTTTACTAAGGCTGGGGCCAGAGTCCCACGTGCTGGTATTGATCATGCACCATATCATCACAGATGGCTGGTCAATGGGGATATTCATCCAAGAGTTGTCCAGCCTCTACCAAACTTTTACTCTTAGTTCCCCTTTACTCCTGGCTGAGTTGCCCATCCAGTATGCTGATTTTGCAGTTTGGCAGCGACAGTGGTTGACTGAGGAAATTCAAAAACAGCAACTAAATTACTGGAAGCAACAGTTAGCTGATGCGCCACCCTTATTAGAACTACCGACAGACAAACCACGCCCCCCCGTTCAGACTTTCTCTGGTGCTACCCAGGAATTTCAAATTGACCAGAATTTGAGCAAGCAAATCAAAACCTTCAGCCAACAGTCAGGAGCTACCCTATTCCATACATTACTAGCGGCTTTCGTCGTTTTAATGTTTCGTTACAGTGGTCAAGATGATATCTGCATTGGTAGCCCCATTGCCAACCGCAACCGCAGAGAAATAGAGCCATTGATTGGTTTTTTTGTCAATACATTGGTGTTGCGTCACAAAATCGAGGGAAATCCGAGTTTTAGTGAGTTTCTCTCTCAAGTGCGACAAGTTGCAACGTTCGCTTACACTCACCAAGATGTTCCTTTTGAACAAGTGGTAGAAACATTGCAACCAGAACGTTCTCTCAGTTACAATCCCCTATTCCAAGTGGTGTTTGTCTTAGAGAATTTCTTGTTGGATACATTAGAATTACCTGATGTTGCTCTAACTCCTCAATTTGTAGAACGTGGAACATCTCAATTTGATTTGACCTTGGCAGTTTGGGATACAAAAGAGGGGCTGATCGGTTCGTGGGAATATAACAGCGACCTATTTGAACCAGATACCATTGCAAGGATGACAAGTCATTTCCAAACTTTGTTAGCTGCGATTATTGCTAATCCGAATCAACTCATTGGTGAATTACCACTGCTGAGTCAACAGGAACGACATCAGTTGCTAGTGGAATGGAATGATACTTATACGCCCTATCCTAAGAGCAAATGCATCCATGAGTTGTTTGAGGAACAGGTTGAAAAAACACCGAATGCAGTGGCTGTAGTCTATGAGGACGAGTCCCTCACATACCAACAGTTGAATGAACGTGCAAATCAGTTGGCGCATTATCTGCGATCGCTTGGTGTGAAACCAGAAGTTTTAGTGGGAATTTGCATTGAGCGTTCGCCCTTAATGTTGGTAGGATTGCTGGGCATTCTCAAAGCAGGTGGGGCTTATGTACCTCTTGATCCGGCATATCCCCAAGAGCGTTTGGCGTTCATGCTAGCAGATGCCCAGGTATCGGTGCTGCTGACCCAGGAAAGTCTGGTTACAACGCTGCCGCCACATCAAGCGCAGGTAGTTTGTCTTGATAGCGTAACCTTCAGCGCGATCGCAGAGAATTTACCTCAGACAGTGACAACTGACAATCTAGCTTATGTGATTTACACCTCCGGTTCCACCGGCAGACCCAAAGGAGTGCAAATTGAACATCGAGGATTGTTAAATCTCGTCTTTTGGCATCAACAAGCTTTTGCCGTGTCGTCCCTTGACCGAGTAACACAAGTTGCTGGAGTAGCATTTGACGCTTGTGGTTGGGAAATCTGGCCTTATTTGACGGCGGGAGCTAGCATCCACTTTCCCGATGATGAAACCCGACTTTACCCTGAGCAACTGCGAGACTGGCTGTTATCAAAGGCAATAACCATTAGCTTTCTACCGACACCAATGGCCGAGAAAATGCTGTCATTAAATTGGCCGGTGAATGCTGCTTTGCGAACTTTGCTCACAGGTGGAGATCAACTTCATCAGTATCCTTCAGATTCTCATCCCTTTGAGGTGGTGAATAATTACGGGCCAACAGAGAATACTGTAGTTACAACTTCTGGTACTGTTCCGAAAAGACAACAAGCCTTATCACCTGCGATCGGGCGGGCGATCGCTAATACCCAAGTTTATATACTAGATTCCCTGTTGCAGCCTGTACCCATTGGTGTCACTGGTGAATTGTACATTGGTGGTGAGAGCTTGGCACGGGGTTATCTCCACCGTCTTGACCTGACGGCTGAAAGATTCATTAGTAACCCTTTCCAAAGAGGCAGGGGAGCAGGGGAGCATACTTCGACTGCGCTCAGTAACCGGGGGAGCAGGGGAGAAATAAAAGACCAATGCTCTAATTCTGAGCGGCTTTATCGCACAGGCGATTTAGTTCGCTACCAAGCCGATGGCAATATAGAATTCTTGGGTCGCATTGATAACCAAGTTAAAATTCGCGGCTTCCGCATTGAACTTTCCGAAATTGAGGCGGCTTTGACTCAACACCCACAGGTACGCGATGCTGTTGTGCTTGCCAGAGAAGATAAACCTAATATTAAGAGTTTAGCAGCATATATCATCCCAGAATTGACACAGCCAACCAGTAATGAGCTACGCCTGTTTCTCAAGTCAAAGCTTCCCAGTTACATGATACCTGCATCTTTCACAGTTCTAGAAGCTTTGCCGATTACCCCAAACGGCAAAGTAGATCGTCGTGCATTACCAGTACCAGAGTTCGAGTTCGATGAATCAACTGGCTTTGTCTCTCCCCACACCCACACTCAAGAAGTCTTAGCAAAGATTTGGCAGGATGTTTTAGTACTAAAACAAGTTGGTATCCACGACAATTTCTTTGAATTGGGCGGGGATTCGATCGTTAGTATGCAAATTATTGCTAAAGCTAATCAAGCCGGACTAAAACTTACTCCGAAACAACTATTTCAACACCAAACAATTGCTGAATTAGCTGCTGTTGCTGGTACAATTAACTTGGTTCAATCAGAACAAGGTTTAGTTACAGGGATTGTCCCTCTAACACCGATTCTGCACTGGTTCTTTGAGCAAAATCTACCTGAACCTCATCACTTTAACCAATCCTTCCTACTAGAAGTTCCGGCAAATTTGCAACCGGAATTACTAGAGCAGGCATTACAAAAGTTACTCTCCCATCACGATGCTTTACGCCTGCGGTTTGTGCAGCAGGATGGGCAATGGCAGCAGTACAGCAGTGATGTCAGCGATGTATCGTTGGGCATTGCAGATTTGTCATATCTGCCTCCAGCAGAACAGTTAAAGGCAATTGAAGCAAAAGCAGACGAAACACAAAGGACGCTGAACTTAACAGATGGGCCGCTGATGCGGGTCGTTTTGTTTAACTTAGGCAATTCTCCCGGACGTTTACTCATCGTCATCCATCACTTGGCTGTCGATGGCATCTCGTGGCGGATTTTGCTAGAAGACTTATCTGAGGCATACAAACAATTAGAAACTGGCAAAAGTATCCAACTACCTGCAAAAACAACTTCCTTTAAAGATTGGGCAATTCGATTGCAGGATTATGCCCGCAGTCAAGAACTCCACTCACAGCTAGATTACTGGCTGGACTCAATGCAGTTCCCAATTGCTCCTTTACCGTTGGATTATGCTGCTGTTGCCCAAGATAATACTGTAGCTTCCAGTCGGATTGTATCTGTATACCTGAGTGTAGAACAGACTCGCGCTCTATTACAGGATGTCCCTGGAGCTTACAATACTCAAATTAACGATGTGCTATTGACAGCGTTGGTGCAGACTTTCGCTCGTTGGACAGGTTTTCACTCTTTATTAATTGACTTAGAAGGTCATGGACGAGAGGACTTGTTTGAGGATGTGGACTTGTCTCGTACTGTAGGCTGGTTTACTAGTATATTCCCCGTGCTGTTAAAACTTGAAGATCGTTTCGATACCGGAGAGGTTCTCAAGTCGGTAAAAGAGCAACTGCGACGTATTCCCAACCGAGGTATTGATTATGGCATCTGGCGCTATCTTAGCCTGGATGAGAGCGATAGCGTTCGCAAAGCGTCTCGTAGAGAAGCGCTGCTGCGTTCGCGTAGCGTCTCGCAGAGAAGCGCAGAACGCAATAAATTACAAGCGTTCCCCAAAGCTGAGGTGAGCTTTAACTACTTTGGTCAATTTGACCAAACGCAGTTAGCAACCCTGGGATGGAAATATGCCCAAGAGTCTAGCGGTTCCATTCACAGCCCCAAAGGACAGCGCCACCATTTGTTAACAGTGAATGGATTAGTTGTAGAAGGGAGGCTGAAACTGGAATGGCAATATAGCGAGCATTTCCATAGCCGGGCCACTGTAGAAAATCTGGCTAATGAGTATATAGAAGCCTTAAAAACTATTATTGCCCACTGCTTATCCCCAGATGCAGGTGGCTATACTCCTTCAGATTTCCCAGAAGTTGAGTTTAGCCAAGAAGCTTTGGACGAATTGCTAGCAGAAATTGAATGAAGTCGTCTACAAAGAGAAAAGCGTGTTTTTCGGGTGTTTTACCTACTATTAAATAACCATCACTATGCATTTTATGAAAATTTCCAAATCTGTAGTTATCGGCTTGCTTGAACAAAAAACTTTATTTGTTGAAACTGCTTATAAAATGCCTTGCATCTCATATCAGAGTATGCGGCGTTCTTGTCGAGTAATCCGGGAGTTTGTACTTTACTATTTCCCGATTTATAATCTATCAATGAATGATTTCTTTCGGTTCTATCCCATACTAGGGTTTATTGAAGCTCTAGTTTATCAAACTGATGAGGAGGTCGAACAACTTCAAAGCGAAGCTTCCCATTACGAACTTTCAAATTCTCCCTGGGAATCAAAACAAAAAATTATTTTATCTGTGCTAGAAGAATTTAATATCAAACATTTTAAAGTTGAATATTATTTGAATAAACTCGGAGATTATTTTGAGCTAGAGACTCAGTTATTAAAAACTTCTCATATTACCCATGCAATGATTAGAAAAGCAGAGGAATTACGATCTTCTGACTATCGAGTTCTACATTGTACTTTATTGAAAATGCTAGGACTAAACTACCCACATCAGGAGTTGAATGAGGAGTTAAAATTGATGTGGCCTTTAGAAGTTTTAAATGACATTGAAGACGATTTGATGTCTTACTCAGAGGATGTAGCCACAAAACATTATAATACATACAGAATGTTTGTAAAATTGTATAGTGACAAAGCCCCTTATTATTTAAAGAGAGAGTTAGATTATTATGAAAATCTTTTTCATCAACAACTAGCACAGTTTTCAGACTTGAAGAGAGAAGCTTTTACTAGACCTTGGAATGCCTATCGTTTAGATCATCCAGTGCCTGTCATTCCTGAACCAATTTTTGAAGATTAATCTTAAGTTTTGCTAATAGCCAATTTTGTTTATTGGCTATTAGCAACTTATTTGTTAATGTCATAAAAGTAGGACAAGGTGAAATGTTTTTAGAAAAACAGAAAGCAATATGTCAGTTTTTTGTGGAAATTGGTCGGCAACAATATTGCCTTGTTTGTATGGCGATCGCTGCTGCGAAGAAGTCCCAAGTAACATGGAATAATTTTGTTGCAGCCTTGTTAAATGGAAGGGGTAATCCTACCATCGAACAAGCGTATGAGCATTTGGCAGATGTAGTAAATAAATATAATCAAGTTAATAATACAAAAGTTAATCTTAAAACTGTTATAGATTATTTTGTTGCTAAAATAATTCGCTCAATTACAGTTGAACCATCAGAACTATCAAAAAATTGGTATTTTATTTGTCAATTAGCAGAAATTCCTCACCCAGGAGATTTTGTAACTGTTCAGATTTTTCAGGAACCACTGGTGGCTGTGCGCCAAGTTGACGGCACAATTCGCGTTTTTATCAACGTCTGCACTCACCGTCAAGCACCTGTTTTTGAAGGTCATGGTTGTCTTGGGGCAGATAAATCGGTTCTTTGCCCTTATCATGGATGGGGATTTAGTATAGATGGTCGCTGTAAGAATGCTCCAGGGGCAAATAGAGGAGAATTTGGTGCTGATTTTGACCTCAAAAATTATAGTTTGCAAGAGTTGGAGGTCAATGTTGATGAGAATCAGGCAGTTTTTGCCAAGCTTGTGGAGAAAAGTTCGAGTGCTAATAGTCACATTCCTCAAGCAGCACAAACTGACACCGAGCCAAATATTGGCATAGCGATGCCTACGGCGGGCTTTGCCATCGCTAAACTGCTAGATTCTGTAAGTCCAGGTTATGCAGAAGGGGAAAGTGCATCACTCCCCGAAGAAATCCGCCTTTGGCTCAGGATTGGTTATCTAGAGGAACAACTAAAACACCTGATTGCAGACATTGAGCAACAACAGAAGACGAGGCGCAAAGAAGGACTTTTGTCAAGCAATTTATTGCTTGAGTCATTGATTGGGGAACTCAAACAAGCCATTTTGACTGTAGATTATAATTCGTCAACATCAGAACTTAATCAAGTCCTTCATCGAGTTGATAGTAGCAACATCCAAAAATACCTGACTTTAAAAGAGTCTATCCAGGTTGACGCTGATAGTGTGGAATACTTAGAGTCCGGCGCGTCTAGCGAAAGAAGGGAAGCATTACCTATTTGGATTTATGGCGATGCAGAATTATTTGCTCTAGAGATAGAACACCTAATCAAACCCACCTGGCAATTTGTTTGCCATGTGAATGAAGTTCTAGAACCGGGTAACTTCACTTGGCTAGATATTGTTGGTGAACGAGCTTATGTGATTCGGGGTACGGATGGCGGAATATTTGCAGGAAAACTCAAGGATGTCAGAGAACGAGGCAACTATCCTCAATTTGGTTTGCCCAATTACGGTTTAGAACCCATTGATGTTGAAGTTTTTTACGGATTTATTTTCATCCGCTTTACTTGGGAGGGTTCGAGACTAGCTGATACGTGGTATCAACCTCACTTATTAGACCCCTACAAACTTCAAGATATGCAACCCATTGGTGGGCCGGGTCGCTATGACATTAATGTAGAGGTTGATTACAAATTGCTGTGGGAAAACTTTCTTGAAGACTACCACTTTCCAATGATGCATAAAGGACTCACCCGACGATTTGGGGTGTCAAGCGATTGTGAAGGAATCAATGGCATGATTATCCCTCATCGCGATCCTCCTTCACAGAGCTTAACCCCGATTGAGTGGACATATTATCACAGTATGAAAGCTGTAGCGCGGCACTCTTGGGAGCATGAGAAGCAGTTACAAGATATTGCAGCTAAAACCCAGTCTTTACCTGAGCCTCTATGTTACTCTGCTTTCTGCTCAATGTCGTCTCAAGAACAGACACCAATGCCTATGTCTTTGAGCTTGTTTCCCGAACACGTTCAAGTTTTTTCGTTAGTTCCCGCAGGCCCTCGTGAGTGTCGCTTTCACATCCGCAGTTACGGTCATCGGCTCGACCCTGATGCACCTGATACTAAAGCGATTGAAGAGGCACGCCTAGCTAACATTCAACTTCTTGCCGAATCTTTACATGAGGACATTCGCGTTAACTATATTACACAAGACAGCGTTTCATCGCGGCTATTTGAAAAGTTAGGAATATTCAGCATTGCTGAATTCGACGTGGCCAAGTTTCAGGAGGCTATCTATACCAAGCTGCCAATGACTCGCCACCAAAAAAGATCGTTGTGAGTACTCAGGAAAAACTATGCTGGAATTTCAGATTGAATTTAAACCTCGTATCCCTCCTGCCAACAATTTAGTTATAGGTACTTTAGGGCCTAGTGCTACTAGTAGCGATTATGCTTCCCAATACATAACTAATCAACTGCTCTCAGAGCAATTGAGTGTATCAACTCAGTTGTTTGATAGTTTTACAGATGTTAGAGAAGCTTTGCTGCAAGACAAGGTGGATTTGGCTTTAGTTCCTCATGCTTACGACCGTATTAATGAGTTTTATATGGAGCCAAGTTTTGATTTAGGCTTCATTTTTATATATCCTACTCCAGTTTATGGATTGGCTAAGAAAAAAAATACAGAGGTAGTTTTCAACGGATCTAGAATTGTTACTCATCCTGCTCCTTTACCTCTATTAACAGAACTCTTGCCAGATTCTCAAGATCGAACACAAATACAAGTAGATTTGTCTCCTTCTACCAGCGATTCAGCAATTCAAGTAATGCAGGGTTTAGCTGATTTGGCTATTACTAATGAGAATGCTGTTAAAGCCTACGATTTAGAGTTTATTTCAACCTACGGAAATATCCAGATGAGTTGGTCAATTTTTCAGAAAAAATTAGCAAAAAATAATGTCTAAATATTTTCCTCAGCCAAAAATAATCAAAATTAATTCTGATGTTGAGTTAATCGCCTTTCAATGTCAAGATACAGTTGTGCAATTAGCTTCTATTCCCCCAGGAGCTATTTTTGAATTGCATCGACATCCCGAAAGCCAAATTGGAATGCAAATTGCGGGACGTTTGGAATTTAACCTCAACGGTACTAAAGAAATTCTGGAGCCATTCGAGCAAGTTTATGTAGCTGGTTCCAATGTTCTTCATGGTTCTAAAAATCTTTTCTCAGAAACAGCGTTAGCGTTTGATGTTAAACGTATCACAAATTCAGAGGAAGCTGAGGAAGCTATTTTGAAAGTTACATCAACTCAAGATGAAGTTACAGGTTTTGAGTGTAAGTCTGTTGTTGGTTCTTGGTTTGAGATTATTATCACTCAAATTCCTCCCAAAGGAATAATCCCAATTCGCAAATCGGCTAATGAAATAATGGGAATAGTCCTGAATGGTAAATTAGCGATCGCAGTTGCAGAACAACAGCAACAGGTAGAATATGGTAGTGTTTATTATGTTCCTGCTGATGTTGTTTATGGAGGATATAATTCTTCTGATGAAACAGTATCTTTGATTGAAATTGTGATTAAACCCCGCTCTCATTTTTCGCTCAAAGATAGTTTTTTTAAGACAGCGCTAACTACTTCCTAAAGGAATATTCATCATGGATTTAGGATTAACACAGAAAGTAGCTTTAGTGACCGGAGCAAGTGCTGGCATAGGTTATAACGTTGCCCAAAAGCTGGCAGCAGAAGGTTGTCAGTTAATAATTTGTGGGAGAAATTCTGAGCGGTTAGAACAAGCTTATCAAGGTTTGATTGGTTCTCAAGCAAAAATTGTCCCGATTTCTGCTGATGTGCAAAATCCAAGTGATTCTCAAAACTTAGTCCAAGAAGCTCTCAACCAATTTGGCAAACTTGATATCTTAGTTAATAATTCAGAAGGGGCTAGTTTTTCTAATGAAGCAATAGAAAATCTCTCTGATGAAGATTGGATAACTGTGTTTGAAGGCAAGTTAATGGGCTATATTCGCATGACGAATTTAGTGCTACCAACGATGAAAAATCAGCAATGGGGACGCATTATCAATATTGTTGGGACATCAGGGAAAGAACCTTCTAGTCGTCTTGTGAAATCGGGAGTGGCGAATGCTGGATTAATTAACTTTACTAAAACTGTTGCTTCGCAAGTTGCTAAGTGGAATGTTTTAGTTACCTGTGTAAATCCTGGTTTGATTGATACTCCCAGGCATAGAGAATATTTAGAAGTATTTGCCGAAGAGGAAGGTCGAACGGTTGATTCAATCATTGAAGGAACTAATAAAATGATTCCTCTTGGTCGTCGTGGTTTTTCTAGCGAAGTTGCTAATTTGGTAGCTTTTCTAGCGTCAGAATGTGCCAGTTATATTACGGGTGTTACTATTCCAGTAGATGGCGGATTATCAACATCTGCTTTTTAAGAAATTGGGTAAGCTTTTAGTTTATATAAGTTCTATTTTATTTATGAAAATTACTTTTTTTAAACGAACCGCAGAGGCCCAGAGGTGATTAATACATTGCTAAGAAAATTGGGCAAACCTCTGCGTACCTTTGCGCTTGACTCTGCGCTCCTCTGCGTTAAAAAATTGGTCTTGTACCTCACTTAAATGAAAATCGCAATAACCTAATTAATATCATCTTTAAAAAACAATGGTAATTGCACAAAAACAAAGTAAAAATAAAGATATTGAATCTATTTATCCTCTTTCACCTACGCAAGAGGGGATACTCTTTCATACTCTCTATGAGCCGGAATCGACAATATATTTTGAGCAGTTTCAATTAACTATTCATGGCAATTTAGATTCAGGTATATTTGAACGAGCTTGGCAACTATTGGTAGAACGACATTCGGCTTTGCGGACTCTTTTTGTTTGGAAAAATCGCAAACAAGCAGTTCAGGTGGTGCGTAAACAAGTGAATTTGCCTTGGTCTAATTTAGACTGGCGAATGTTTCCTCAGCAGGAGCAAGAAATCCGGCTCAATTCTTTCTTAGATTCAGATAGAAAACAAGGTTTTGAACTTGATAAAGCTCCATTAATGCGCTTTGCTTTAATCCGGGTAGGTGATGAAACTTATGAGTTTATCTGGAGTTTTCATCACCTATTAGTTGATGGCTGGAGTTGGCCGATTATCTTCAAAGAATTGTTTGCTTTATATGAGTCAATTCAGAACGGTCAACAGTTATATTTAGCTCCCAGTCGCCCTTACCGAGATTATATTAATTGGTTGCAACAGCAAGATTTGGCTGGAGCGAAGACTTTCTGGCAACAAAATCTTGAGGGGTTTACTGCACCTACGCCTTTGATAGTTGAACGATCGCTAAAACAGAGTTCTCACCAACAGCAAAATATTGAGGTGCGATCGCAACATCTATCAGCCGAGACGACAACTACCCTAAAATCTTTTGCTCAACAACATCATCTCACACTTGCCACCTTGGTACAAGCAGCTTGGGGGCTGTTACTAAGTCGCTATAGTGGTGAGTCTGACGTGGTTTTTGGCACTACTGTATCTGGTCGTCCACCTACTTTATCTGGTGTGGAGTCGATGGTGGGATTGTTCATTAATACATTACCCGCACGGGTGAAAATCCCGGATACAACCGATTTGTTAACCTGGTTGCGGTTGTTGCAACAAGAGTACATAGAACGGGAGCAGTATTCATACACTCCACTGGTCGATATTCAAGGCGTAAGTGAAATTCCTCGCACTCAACTTTTGTTTGAAAGCCTGGTTGTATTTGAAAATTATCCTGTAAATGTAACGTTACAACAACTTCCTGGAAACTTAAGCATTGGGGAACTACAAGACAGAGGACAAACCAATTATCCTCTCACACTGCTGGCAATTCCTGGCGAGGAAATGACTGTAAAGATTTACTACGATCGCGATCGCTTTGATGCAAACATTATCGATCGCATGGCTGGTCATTTCCTCACTTTGTTGCAGGGAATTACCGCCAATCCTCATCGGACTCCAGGCGAGTTACCGTTACTAACTCCAGCAGAGCAAGATTTGCTTTTAGTACAGTGGAATGCTACCTCAGCAGCGCATCCGATCAATCGTTGCATCCATCAATTATTTGAGGAGCAAGTTGAAAGAACACCCCAAGCCTTAGCGGTGGTATATGAAAACCAACGATTGACTTATGAGGAGTTAAATCAGCAAGCCAATAAAATCGCCCACTACTTGCAACGCTTGGGTGTGAAACCAGATGCTCCAGTGGGTATTTGCGTGGAGCGATCGCTAGCAGCTGCGATCGCTATTTTAGGAACTCTCAAGGCTGGGGGAGTTTGCGTTCCCCTCGATCCTACTTATCCGCCAGAGCGTTTAGCCTTCATGCTCAACGATTCTCAAGCACCAATCATCTTAACTCAAACACATTTGCAGTCATTATTTGATGGCAACTTGGCTCATCGTCTGATTGTGTTAGATGAAGATGAAGACGAAATCGCCAAAGAATCTCAGAGTAATCTGCAAGTTGAAGTAGCAGCTGATAATTTAGCTTACATAATATATACCTCTGGCTCTACCGGAACACCTAAAGGCACTCTTGTTACCCAGCGATCGCTCGCCAATTTAGTAGCACACCATCAGGCAAAAATGGCTACAGGTATTGGTGTACTTCAGTTTGCTTCCCTCAGTTTTGATGTCAGCTATCACGAAATATCCGTGGCGTGGGGCTTGGGAGGCACGCTGTATATGATTTCTGAATGCGATCGCAAAGATTTAGATAAATTAATTCATTTACTTGCTAATAACCCAATTGGTAAAGTTTTTCTGCCAGTTAGCCTTTGGCAGCAATTAGCAGAAATCTACACAGAGCAAGCACATCTATTTCAGAATATTCGGGAAGCGATCGCTTGTGGCGAACAACTGCAAATTACACAGCCGATGATTAAGCTGTTTAAGCGTCTGGAAAATTGTACGCTCTACAATTTCTATGGGCCTACGGAAGCTGACTTAGTGACAGCTTATACTTTTAGCCAAAAACCAGATGAATGGCCGATTTATCCTCCCATTGGTAAAGCTGCTGTCAATGTGCAAGTTTATCTGTTAGATGGCAACCTTCAACCCGTGCCGATTGGCGTTCCTGGGGAACTCTACGTGAGTGGTGATGGTTTGGCTCGTGGCTACCTCAACCGTGCAGATTTGACCAATCAAAAATTTCTCCCCAATCCGTTTACCGATTTTGGATTGCCGATTTTAGATTTTAGATTGAGGGACACAAGTGAAAATTTCCAATCTGCTGAAAGTTCTGAAAATCCAAAATCCAAAATCCAAAATCTAAAATCAAGTTGTTTGTACAAAACTGGCGACTTAGCCCAATACTTGCCAGATGGGAATATCGAGTTTTTGGGACGGATAGATGATTTAGTAAAAATTCGGGGCTTTCGCGTTGAACTGGGAGAAGTTGAAGCCGTTCTGAGCAAACATCCTCAAATTAACCAAGCTGTAGCTAAAGTGCATGGGGAAAGTGCTAGGGAAAAATATTTAGTCGCTTACTTTGTCCCCATTGCAGGAGAGACAATCACAGTCGAACAACTGCGGACTTATTTGACTGAGCAACTGCCAGATTATATGATTCCATCGGCTTTTGTCGAAATGGAATCTTTTCCGCTCACACCCAATGGTAAGGTAAACCGTCGCGCTCTCCCAGAACCGACAACCAGCCGACCGGAATTAAGTCAAACTTTTGTTGAGCCGCGTACTCCTACCGAAGAAATTTTGGCTGGGATCTGGAGAGATGTTTTAGGGTTAGAACGAGTTGGCATTTACGATAACTTCTTTGATTTGGGGGGACATTCTTTACTAGCAACTCAGGTGATTGCTTTAACGCGCAAAGCATTTGGGATAGAATTACCACTGTTAAGTTTGTTTGAATCGCCAGCGATCGCACCTTTAGCCGAAAAAATCGCTACAGCTAAAGCTCCAGACCGGCAGGAGTTAGCTCTAAAACGGTTGCCCTCGCAAAACGAGCCAATACCAATTTCTTTAACCCAGCTAGAATTCTGGTTTTTTGACCAATTCTATCCAGGCAATTCCATCTATAACCTGCCTTTGGTCTATCGCATCACAGGTGCGCTTAACGAGAAAGCATTAGAGGAAAGTTTAAGAGAAATTGTCCGACGACATGAAACATTGCGATCGACTTTTCAGGTTAAGAATGGCCAAGTTGTTTATGCTGTTGTTAACGAGCCTGTCTTTGACTTTTCCGTAATCGATCTGCGGCACATTTCCGTAACTGAACGCGAAACTCAAGTTACACAACTAGCTGAGAAAGAAATTAAGCATCCTTTCGATTTGGCACGAGGCCCTTTATTACGCAGCAAGCTTTGGCGCTTAGACGAACATGAGTATCTATTTGTTGCGGTCACCCACCATATTGTTGCTGATGGTTGGTCTTTTGGTGTCTTAACTCAAGAACTGGCAAAAGTTTACGAAGCTTTCTGTGAGGGTAAGCCGTCGCCGTTGACTGAGTTACCGATCAAATATACCGACTTTGCTCAATGGCAGAGGCAGTGGTTACAAGGAGAAGTCTTAGAATCTCAGCTTCAGTTTTGGCAAAAGCATTTAGGCACTACTCCCCCAATATTGAAGCTACCAACTGATCGTCCACGTCCACCAGCGCGAACCTTCAAGGGTTCAAGTCAATCAGTATTTCTCTCAAAAAAATTAACCGATGCGCTCAAGGCACTGAGTCAACAGGAAGGCGTAACCCTGTTTATGACTTTGTTGGCAGCATTCCAGACATTACTCTTCTCTTATACAAGACAGGAAAATATTATTGTCAGCAGCGCTCTGGCAAATCGCACCAGAGTAGAAACTGAAGCACTGATTGGTTTCTTTGTCAATTTACTGCCATTTTGTACCAACTTAGGAGGAAACCCCAGCTTCCGAGAACTACTTAGCCGAGTGCGCGAGGTAGCCTTGGGTGTTTACGCTCATCAAGAAATGCCCCTGATTAAGCTAATAGAAGAACTCCAACCAGTCAGAGATCCTAGTTACACATTAATAAATCAAGTGATGTTTGTCTTTCAAAATACTCCAGAGGATAATTTAGAATTTGCAAATCTCACTTTGAAAGAGCAGTTTATTGCTAGAGATACAAAAGATACCGCAGAGTTTGATTTAGAGTTAACACTCGAAGAAACATCAACAGGTATTGAAGGTTTGCTCGTATACAGAACCGATTTATTTGAAGCTACCACTATTACCAAGATGGTCGATAATTTTCAGACTTTGCTGGAAAAAATAACGACCAATTATAACCAACGTCTAGCTGAACTTATCTTAATACCTGAACTACCAACTTTGCCCACTCAAACTATTGTCTCTCCAATATCGGAGGATTTTGTTACACCTCAAAATCCTATCGAAGAAGTTGTGTTAGCTATCTGGAAAGAAATTTTAGGGATAGATCGAATTAGCACTCAAGACAACTTTTTTGAACTGGGAGGACATTCTGCTCAAGCTCTTGAAGTTATATGCAAACTACAGTCAGCTTTCCCAGTAGAACTTCCCTCGATCTACCTGTTTGAGAAACCTACTGTAGTTCAGCTAGCAGCAGCCATCCAATATCAATTAAACAGTTAAGGAATTTTCATGTAGGGTGTGTTGTCGCATAGCGCAACGCACCGTCAACAATCCAAGGTGCGTTATCCTACGGCTGGAAGTACCTTAAACTTCAATTTATTTTCGCCTACTTATCTAATATTTAAACTACTCTGTACAACAAAATCTAAATTTAGGAGTGAACAAAATGGAACTTACAAAAAACAATCAAATAATTGAAAAATCATACTTGATGTTTCATCTAAAAATAATGCAAGGCTTGATTTCGGCAAAAAGTCATTAATGAATCGCTCTAATCAAAACACATTTATGATGCAATATCGTAGATTCGGGCGTACAGAATTGCCAATGCCAGTTTTTTCCTGTGGCGGAATGCGCTACGTCTATACTGAGTATAAAGAGCTTACTCAAGAACAAATTCCCGATGAAAATCAACAGAATCTAGAAGCCACTATTCGCCGTTCTTTAGAAATTGGCATCAATCACATCGAAACTGCCCGAATGTATGGAACTTCTGAGATGCAATTAGGAGCGATTTTACCTAAATTGCCTCGAGAAAAAATTATTGTCCAAACTAAGGTTACTCCTACATCTGACTCTGAAGACTTCCGCCGTTTGTGTGAGAAATCTTTAGCTTTATTAAAGCTAGATTATATTGACTTATTAACACTGCATGGCATTAATAATTACCAACATCTTGAAGATAGCATTCGTCTCAATGGCTGTCTTGATGTAGCGCGACAATTGCAAGCTCAAGGTAAGGTAAAGTTTATTGGCTTTTCTACCCACGCTCCAACAGACTTAATTATCAAAACCATTGAAACCAATCAATTTGATTATGTAAATCTCCACTGGTACTACATTAATCAATTCAATTGGCCCGCCATTGAAGCCGCCAAACATCATGACATGGGTGTATTTATTATTAGCCCATCAGATAAAGGTGGTATGCTTTATAAGCCTCCACAAAAGTTATTAGACTTGTGCTATCCTCTTAGCCCGATGGTGTTTAACGATCTGTTTTGTTTGAGCCATCCGCAAGTACATACTCTCAGCTTGGGCGCATCTAAACCATCAGATTTTGACGAACACTTGAAGGTTATAGAACTTTTAGATCGAGCAGATGAAATTTTACCACCAATTTTAAACCGTTTAGAGAAAGCAGCGATCGCCACATTAGGACAAGACTGGTATCGCACTTGGCACACTGGTTTACCTAGATATCCCCAAACCCCTGGTGAGATTAATATTCCAGTTATTTTATGGTTGCGAAATTTAGTGATCGCTTTTGATATGTTTGAATATGCTACAAGACGTTATAACCACTTAAATACTGCCGATCCTTGGTTCCCTGGTCTGACAGCAGAAAAAGTTAGACAATTCGATCTAAGTGATTGTTTGCGTCATAGTCCCCATGCTGACAAAATACCAGCTTTATTAGAAGATGCTCATAGGTTGTTATCTCAACCTAGTCAATAATAAATTGCGGAGTGGTTTCACGATGTTGAATTATAAGTTATTAAAAATTAATAAAAAATATACTGTAATTCGCCATCGTTGGTTAGTAATTTTGCTGGCTTTTGTAACTGCGATCGCAATAATTCTTTCTAACCAAATTAACTTAACAACCCAAGCAAAACCAATATCCCAAATTATTATTTATGTACCAAATGAACCCACAACTTTTAATCCAGCTTTAATACTCGAATCAGCTTATACTTTACTATTTAATTATGAGGGTCTAGTTAAAGAAAATGGCCGGGGAGAAATTGAACCTTGTCTAGCTGAATCTTGGCAAACATCACTAGATAAAACACAAGTAATATTCACTCTCCGCAAAGGTCTAAAATGGTCAGATGGTAAGTCACTAACTGCGGAAGATGTGGTTTTTACTTACAATGAAATTTATGCCAATCCAGTCATTCCAGCTTATGCTAAAGACTTCTTCCTAATTGGTAAAAACCGTACATTTCCCAAAGCACGTAAATTAGATGATTTGCGCGTTGAATTTACATTACCCGAACCATTTGCGCCCTTTATTCGGGCAACAAAGCTAGAAATTTTACCAGCGCATGTATTTCGAGAAAGTGTTAAACAAAAAGACACCGAAGGTAGACCGAAATTTTTATCTACTTGGGGAACTGATACTCCACCAAAAAATATTATTGTCAATGGCCCTTATATAATAGAATCTTATACTCCTAGCCAGCGAATAACTTTTCGGAAAAATCCTTATTACTGGCGTAAAGATACTCAAGGCAATTCGCAACCTTATATAGAACGTGTCATTGCCCAAATTATTCCTAATCAAGATACTGCTTTAGTTCAATTCCGTTCTGGAGGATTAGATTATATCAACGTTAATACTAATTATTTTTCTTTATTAAAACATGAAGAAGGGAAAGGAAAGTTTACTATTTATAATGGCGGTCTTTTTATCGGTTCAAGTGCTATTACTTTTAATCTCAATAAAGGTAGTAGAAATAGTAAATTATTGGTCGATCCAATCAAGTCTCGATGGTTTAATCAAGTCGAATTTAGACAAGCGATCGCTTATGCAATTAATCGCCAACAAATACTCAGCAATATCTATAGGGGATTAGGTCAGCTACAAAATTCACCCATCGCAGTACAGAGCAAATATTATTTACCCATAAAAGCAGGTTTAAAATTATATGAATACAACCTCCAAAAAGCCAAAGACCTACTCTTAAAAGCAGGCTTTAAATATAACAATCAAAATCACTTATTAGATAAGCAAGGAAATCTTGTTCGCTTTACTCTCACAACAAATGCTAGTAATAATATCTTGCAGGCAATGGGAGTAATCATCAAAGAAAATTTGCTTGACCTTGGTATAACTGTTGATTTTAATCCTGTAGCTACTAACATTTTCATTAACAAATTGACTCAAACTTTTGATTGGGAATGCCAATTACTTGAGGTAGCAGTCGGTCAAGAACCCAATGATTGGGCTAATGTTTGGCTTCCTGATGCTGGTTTGCACTTTTTTAATCCACTATCCCCACCAGGACAAACGCCAATAACCGGGCGAGAAATAGCAGGCTGGGAACGAAAAATTGGTGATTTATATATGCAAGCAGCCTCAGAATTAGATGAAGCAAAACGCAAGGCTATCTATGCAGAAACTCAACGCATTACTCAGGAGTATCTACCATTTATTTATTTAGTCAACCCTTTATCAATGGTGGCAGTCCGAAATCGGATTCAAGGTATTGAACACTCTGCCCTTACAGGAACATTTTGGAACCCTTACGACCTAAAAATGACAAAAAATAACTGAATTGGAATCTTCTAAATTTATAAATTCTAACAGTATTACATCCTAAATGAAACGTAAGCAAATTCACTCTCTACTCTTTATTCCCTACTTCCTTGAGGAATTTATAAATCAAAGATAATTGCTATATCTCATTACTTGTTAAAATACCAATTACTATCATTCATTTCCATAGTTTTCCTAGAAACCAACTTTCTTAATCAATAAATATAAAAAACATGAAAATTGCCTTTTTCGATTATCCTTGGACTCTTGGAGAACCACCTACTGTTGGATCGCTATGTCTATATTCTTACCAAATGGGGCGTTATTTAGCTCGTTCTAATGAAGTTATTTTCTATGGCTCAAAAGCTCCACATCATCAAGAATTAGAATATTACGAAGAAGGAATTCTTTATCGAAGAATTCCAAAAAGCTTTATCAATCAGCTATTGGAACCATTGAATTTACTTGATAACTGGCAAATATCGAATCCTAAACGTCCCTTTTTTGCTTCTAAACTATATTATTTAGGTTATTATTTGCAAATTGCTAGAGATATACAGTCACAGCAATGTGATGTTATCCATATGCACCTTGTTTCTCAATTTGTGCCTCTCATCCGAGCATTTAACCCTCAAGCTAAAATTGTTTTGCACATGAATACTGAGTGGTTGACACAGCTTGATTCTGTAATGATAGAACGACAAATTGAGCAAGTCGATCTGGTGATTGGATGTAGCGATTACGTTACTAATAAAATACGCAGCAGCTTTCCCAAAATCAAGTGTAAAACTATTTTTAATGGGGTAGATATTAATATTTTTTCACCTAAAAATGAACCTGTAAAAATAAGAGAAAAGAAGATTAAACAATTATTGTTTGTTGGTAGAATATCTCCAGAAAAAGGAGTACATATTCTATTAGAAGCATTTAATAAAGTGAGATTAAAGTATCCTAACGTGCAATTAAAAATAATAGGGCCAGAAAATGCTGTATTACCTTGGGAAATGATGAATAGAGAAGATCCCAATGTAGTAAAATTAACTCCTTTTTACAAAGAAAACTATGGTTCGCAACTACGGAAGATAATTTCTCCAAACGCTGCTAATTCTGTATTTTTTGTGGGAACAGTCGAAAACTTTAAGTTAATTGAATATTATGAACAAAGCGATATTTTTATCTTCCCATCAATTTGGAACGAGCCATTTGGAATACCAATTATCGAAGCAATGGCTATGCAATTGCCTGTCATTGCTACTTATAGTGGTGCTTTTCCAGAAATTGTGGAGCAAGGAACGACAGGTTTATTAGTGGAGAGAAGTGATGCTGATGCTCTAGCTGAGGCAATTCTGTGCTTACTCGAAGATGAGAATCTCAGCAAAGCAATGGGAAAAGCTGGACGACAACGGGCAGTTGAAAAGTTTTCTTGGGATTGCTTGAGCGAAAGCTTATTGGATCGGTATAAACAAATTTGTGGAAACACTATTGATTGATAAATAATTTAGTTTCAGTTTAAGAGTGCGATTACTCCAATCATAAATTCTTACCTTCCCAATAAATTAACTCAGGAGATTATAAAATGACCACAATTTACTTACACATTGGTATGCCTAAAACAGGAACAAGCTCTCTACAAAAAATATTATTTAATAATAGAAATAAGCTTTTAAAAAATGGATATTTATATCCTATGTCTGGTATACGTAATAATGCTAAAGAAGTAGAAGATCGTTATTGCCATAATCTTTTAGCTCTATTTTTTCTTGATTTTAAAGAAAAAAATGATTTGCTTTCACAGTTTTCAACTTGGGAAGGTCTTAAAACCGAAATAGATTCTATTAATCCTAAAAATGTGATAATTTCGGCAGAGGCTTTTACTTTTTATGATGTCTTTTATAAATCTGAAACAATTGCTAAAGTCAAAAATTTATTAAAGGATTATGAAATTAAAATAGTAATTTATTTCAGAAAGCAAGATGATTTCTTAGAATCCTGTTATCGTTACATGGTTAATATAGGAGCATCAAGAATAGGCATCAAAGATTTTTTTAATGAATTTAAATATATGTTTAATTATTATCAAATATTAGAAAATTGGGCAGATATATTTGGATATAAAAATATTATTGTTAGACGTTTTGACAAAAAAAATCTGAAAAATAATAATTTTGATGATTTTTTACAAGCAATCAATTTATTAGGAGATAAAATTATTTTTGAAGCCGATGATGTTGATAAAATAAATGTATCTCCTTCAGTCAAAATGACCAAAATACTTTTACTTATGAATATTTTTAATGAAATAGTTATAGAAAAAGTTGTAAATATTTTTTATGATAATTATTGGCGAAGATATCAAGATTTTTTGAGGTATTTACGTAATAATAAAATGATATGCAATTATTTCTCGACTTTGCCCACTTTTTTAGTTGATGATACTCTTATATCACTAGAAGAAAAACAAAAATTTATGGAACAATTTGAACAATCAAACAGTCAGTTAGTTATCAAGTATTTGGGGGGAAAAGATGAAAAGTTATTTGAAAGTACTCTATAATTTTTAGTTAAAATTGTACTTTTTTAAGTGTAGTATTTCTCTAGAATATTTTGAATTTGGAGAATTTGTATTAGCCCTGTCAAATTATGGCTCAAAATGAAATATCTGGATGATATTAGCAAACTGCAACTAATTAAAAACAAAAATATTGAATCTATATACCCTCTTTCTCATCTGCAACAGGGTATGCTTTTTCATACTCTGCATGAGCCAGAGTCAGGAGTATATTTTGAGCAGTTTTGTCTTACACTATCTGGAAATTTAGATATTAACTCGCTTCAACAGACCTGTGCGCGAGTAGTCAAACGTCACCCAGTTTTGCGTACCCTGGTTGTTTGGAAAAAGCAAGAAAAGCCTCTCCAAATAGTATGTAAGCAAGTAGAGCTACATTGGCAAATATGTGATTGGCGTTCCTTATCTGAAAAAACAAAAAAAGAGCATCTAGAAGCGTTTTTACAAAGAGATAGAATTCAAGGCTTTGTTCTTGATAAAGCTCCCTTGATGCGCTTCAGTTTAATTAGAGTTGCTGATGATACTTACGAATTTATTTGGAGTTTTCATCACCTACTAATTGATGGCTGGAGTTTGTCAATTCTCTGCAAAGAATTTTTTGCTTTTTACAATGCTTTAATTAAAAGCGAATATTTATATTTAAATACCCCCCGTCCTTATCGAAATTATATTAATTGGTTACAGCAACAAGATTTAATAGCCGCAGAAAAATTTTGGCAGCAACAACTTCAAGGCTTCACTAGTCCTACTCGGTTGTTATTAAATCGGGGTGAGTTGCAACATTCTCCTCAGCCGAAAACTTATCACGAACACCAGTGCAGTTTATCAGCAACCATAACTGCGGCTTTACACTCCCAAGCACAGCAGTATCATTTAACAGTTTCTACCTTCATTCAAGCAGCTTGGGCGATTTTACTTAGTCGTTACACTGATGAGTCTGAATTGGTATTTGGTGCAACTGTATCCGGTCGTCCTCCTACTTTATCGGGGGTGGAATCTATGGTGGGGCTATTCATTAATACTCTACCAGTCAGGGTGAAAGTACCAACAGCAACATCTTTATGGCGATGGCTGAGGGAATTGCAGGCTCAACAGATAGAGCGATCGCAATATTCTTGGTTTCCATTAGTAGATATTCAAGCTAATAGTGAAATCCCCCAAGATTTACCTTTATTTGAAAGCATTGTGGTGTTTGAGAACTACCCACAAAATCCTTTATTATCAAATCCCGGTGCAAGCATCCAGATTACCAAACGGCGAGTCATTGAACAAACTAATTATCCCCTGACAGTCATCGCTCTACCCGGACAAGAATTATCTCTACGCATTCTTTACGATGGTAGTCGCTTTGATGAAAAAACTATTACCCGGATGATGGGTCATCTGGTGACTTTGTTAGAGGCTATGGTTACTAACATCGAGCAGACAGTACCAGAAATATCTATGCTTACGGCTGCCGAACAGCAGCAAATTTTAGTATGGAATGATACTCAAACAGATTATCCCCAAAAATGTATTGCTCAGTTGTTTGCAGAACAGGTGAAACGAACACCAGATACAGTTGCAGTTTCTTTCCAATCTCAACAACTGACATATCGTGAATTAAATTGTCAGGCTAACCAGTTAGCGCACCATCTCCAAAACCTGGGAGTAAAACCAGAAGTGCGGGTGGGGATTTGCGTTGAGCGTTCTTTAGCGATGGTAGTCGGAATTTTGGCAATCCTTAAAGCTGGCGGTGCTTATGTACCCTTAGATCCGCGATCGCCCCAAGAACGCTTGAGTTATATGTTGAGTGATTCTCAAGCGTCGGTGTTACTTACAGATTCATCAATTAGCTTATCCCAGCCATCATTAACAGTTGTTTGCTTAGATAAATCGGAGATTTTCTGCCACAACAGCCAGGAAAATCCTGCTAGTGAAGTTACACCAGATAACTTAGCTTATGTGATGTATACTTCCGGCTCAACTGGTAAACCTAAAGGTGTCGCCATGAGTCACCGTTCTTTGGCGAACCTTTTACATTGGCAAATGGGCGAAAGTGCTGTTAATTTTGCCAAAACCTTGCAATTTGCTTCTATCAGTTTTGATGTCTCTTTTCAAGAAATCTTTTCTACCTTGTGTAGTGGCGGAACTTTAGTTTTAATTACCGCAGAAATACAGAAAGATGGGTTTGCACTATTACAATTAATTGCCCAAGAAAACATAGAAAGACTGTTTCTACCCTTTGTCGCCCTTCAACAGTTAGCTCATGCTGCATCTATTACTCAAATCTATCCCGCATCCTTGCGTCAAATTATTACCGCCGGAGAACAGTTACAAATTACTCCCGATTTAGTCAAGTTTTTTGAGCAACTTCCTGGTTGTACGCTGCAAAATCAGTATGGCCCAACGGAGAGTCATGTAGTAACAAGTTTTACCTTACAAGATTCTGTCAGCAATTGGCCGCAACTGCCACCTATTGGTCGAGCGATCGCAAATACGCAAATCTACATTCTTGACCGCAATCTGCAACCATTACCGATTGGAGTTCCGGGAGAACTGTATATTGGCGGCGTGGCGATCGCCAGAAGTTATATTAATTCCCCAGAATTGACGGCTGAGAAATTCATTGCCAAGGATGGGAGTCGTTTGTATAAAACAGGCGATCGCGCTCGCTATTTACCTGATGGCAACATCGAATTTCTCGGTCGCATTGACAATCAAGTGAAGGTGCGGGGCTTTCGCATTGAACTGGGGGAAATTGAAACCGTACTCGCCGCACATCCACAGGTAAGAGAAGCAGTAGTTATTGCAAGAGAAGACCAACTAGGAAATAAGCGTCTGGTCGCCTACATTGTGCCCAAACAGCACCTAGATACCAGCGAACTGCTTTGTTACCTCAAACAAAAGCTACCTGAATATATGCTGCCTTCCGCTTTTGTCAAGTTGCTGGATGCTCTACCTCTAACCCCCAGTGGCAAGACAGACCGCCGTGCTTTACCAGAACCTACGAGTAGGGAAACGCGTAATGTCTCTACAGACTCCATCCCACCCCGTACTGCTACTGAAGATGTTATAGCAGGAATCTGGAGCGATGTTTTAGAGTTGGAACAAGTTGGTATCCATGACAACTTTTTTGCATTGGGAGGGCATTCTTTATCAGCAATGCAAGTCATTGCTCGGTTGCGAGAAACCTTCAAGATGGAGTTACCCATAAGCTGGCTGTTTGATTACCCGACAATAGTCGAACTAGATCGGCAGATTTCAGAATACCGCCAAAAAGAGGCAGGGGAGGGGGGGAGCAGGGGAGCAGGGGAGCAGGGGAGAAATAATCATTCTTTCTTATCCCCTTTTTCCCCTTTGCCTTATTGTCAAAATGACTTTACTCTATCTCTCAAACCAGTACCTCGGAATACAAAAGAGTTGCCAATCTCTTTGACTCAGCTTGAGTTTTGGATATTAGCTCAATTAAATCCGGGCATTCCCGTCTACAATATTGCCCTGGCTTATCGCTTGACGGGTTTACTCAACGTAAATGCCTTGGTGCAAAGCCTCGTGGAAATTGTCCGTCGTCACGAAGCTTTGCGAACTACTTTTACTATTACGGATAAACAAGTTGTTCAGAAAATTATTCAAGAGCCTATCCTACCATTTTCAGTGATAGATTTGCGAAAACTTTCTGAATCTAAAACTGAGCGAAAAGCTCTGGCTCAAAGATTTGTAACTGAGGAAAAAAACCAGCCTTTCGATTTAGAACAAAGCCCATTGTTACGCATTAAACTGTTGCGGCTCTCTGATGCAGAGCATTTACTCATAGTAACTATCCATCATCTGGTTTTTGATGGTTGGTCTGTGGGTGTGTTTTTACAGGAGTTAACAAAATTATACGCAGCATTTTATCATGGTCAGCCCTCACCACTTCCCGATTTACCCATTCAATATGCTGACTTTGCCCATTGGCAACAGCAGTGGGTTGCTCGTCCGGCTTTCGTGTCTGAGCTTGACTACTGGAAACAGCAACTAAGCAATAGTACACTTTTACTAGAGTTACCTAGCAATCGCCCGCGCTTACCACTACGAACTTTTCAAGGTGCAAGTCAAACTTTCATTATTTCTAAAAGCCTAACAAATGCTCTTAAACATTTGAGCCAACAGCACAATGTAACTCTATTCGTGACTCTACTAACAGCCTTCAAAATAGTGCTGTTCTATTACACCGGACAGTCAGATATTATCGTGGGCGCTCCTTTTGCCAATCGTCAGCAAGTAAAAACTAAAGAACTTATTGGATGCTTCATTAACACATTGCCAATACGTACATATTTGGGGGGCGATCCAAGTCTGAGTGAGTTGCTATATCAGGTGCGTGGCTGTTTTTTGGCAGCCTGCGATCGCCAGCAAATTCCCTTCGTGAAGTTAGTAGAAGTACTACAGCCAAAACGAGAACCAAGCCACTCTTTGCTATATCAAGTGATGTTTAACTTCTTGCCTCCATCAGATTTAAAACTGACAAATTTAACTGTTTATCCCTGGTCAATTGAAACTAATACAGCAGAATTTGATTGGGATATTTATCTTCAACAAACAACATTAGGAAGTATTGAAGGGAAATGGTGCTACAAAATCGATTTGTTTGATACTACTACTATTAGCCGTGTGGTAACTCAGTTTCTAGTGTTGCTTGAGCTACTAATTAATAATCCAGAATGCCGCCTGAGTGACCTTGGTTTACTATTTCAAAAGCATAATTCTCAATGCCGTGCGTAATTCGTAATACTTCGGCTACGCTCAGTACCAGTTCGTAATTCGTAATTAAAAGATTTGAACAGTAAAAAGCTAATAAATACCTGATTATGATGTCAAACGTACAGATGATAGAAAAAACAAGACTGAATACTTTGCGGGAAATACAACTGTTGATCATTGTTTGGATAGGACAGTTGATCGCTTTGATTGGTTCCAGTACCACTGCCTTTGCCTTAGATATCTGGGTTTATAATCGCACCGGATCAGTTACCCGGTTTGCTTTAGTCTCTCTGTTCAATACTCTACCGTTAATCTTAATTTCCCCGATCGCTGGGCCTTTAGTAGATATGTGGGATCGCCGCAAGACAGTGATTTTCGCTGATGTCTTGGCGTGTTTGGGAACTATTCTTTCGCTATTTGGCATTGCGATTTTGACAGGTGGCTTACTCGTCAGCATCTGGGGAGGACTAGAACGCAACATATATATATGCCATATACGGGTGTATGCTTTTGAGTGGCGTATTTATTTTCGTCGCCGATTTGCAAGCCTCCCTTGTCATCTTCACTGTTGGTATCTTCTTATTTTTCCTAACACAACCGATCATTTCCAGTTCCACCCAAGCTGTCATGCAAAATAAAGTAGAACCTAGTGTACAAGGTAGAGTTTTTGCGATTAAATGAGCGATTGAAAAGTCACAGCGAAACAGTTTTCAAACAATCTCTTAGCGGATGTTAATAATAATTGGTATTAGTATTTTTGTCATTCAATCCAAAAAAGATGTTCAGCTTATTTTAGAATATGCAAACCAAAGTTTCTCGCGGTCAATCCTTAAAAAAAGATCCTTCTCCTCCGGCTTCTAATAATTTTTGGGAGAATGTAAGAGCGATCGTTCAGCCTTATTGGTATCCAACAGAGTCCGAGGAAAGATTATTTTCAGACGTGATTCGGATATGGGGAATGCTGATTCTCCTGATTTTATTAATAATCACGCTAGTGGGTGTAACTGCCTTTAATAGCTTCGTTACTCGCTATATAACCGATGTTATTGAAGAAAAAGATTATCCTAACTTTATTAATACAATAGTAGTTTTCGCTGCTGCTCTTGTCTGCATAACACTCTTAAACGGATTTTCTAAACTTGTTAGAAATAAAATCGCTCTTGATTGGTACAAATGGTTAAATAATCATACATTATCAAAATATTTGAGCAATCGTGCTTATTATAAAATAAACTTTAGATCCGATGTTGATAACCCAGATCAACGAATATCCCAAGAAATAGAACCCATTACCAGCAATGCTTTGAGTTTTTCAGCTACTTTTTTAGAAAAAGTGCTGGAAATGACGACTTTTTTAGTAATTCTTTGGTCAATTTCCCAATTTATTACAACTGTTTTGGTTGTTTATACAATCGTAGGCAACTTGATTGCTATTTACTTAGGTCAACAATTGAATAAAATTAATCAAGAAGAATTAGAACTAAAAGCAGAATACAGTTATTCTCTGACTCATGTTCGTAATCACGCTGAATCAATAGCTTTTTTTCAGGGAGAAAGGCAAGAATATAATATAATTCAACGAAGATTTATTAATCTCCTGAGAAATGTCGAACGCAAGATTAATTGGGAGAACAATCAAGAGCTTTTTGACGGAGCATATAAGTCTGCTATTCAAATATTCCCATATCTGGTACTCGCACCTATATATATGAGCGGTCAAGCTGATTTCGGAGAAGTTGTTCAAGCCAGTGTAGCTTGTAATCAGTTTGCCAATGCTATGGCAACATTAATTAAAGAATTTGGGACTTCTGGACGATTTTCTAGTTATGTTGAGCGTTTATCTGAGTTTTCAGATGCGTTAGAAGCAGTTACCAAACAACCTGAGAATGTCAGTACTATTAAAACAATAGAAGAAAACCGTTTAGCTTTCGAGAATGTCACCTTACAAACGCCAAACTATGAACAGGTGATCGTTGAAAATTTATCACTTTCTGTTCAACCAGGAGAAGGCTTATTGATTGTCGGCCCTAGTGGACGAGGAAAAAGTTCTCTGTTGAGAGCGATCGCTGGTTTGTGGAATGCGGGAACGGGTCGTCTGCTACGACCTCCTCTGGAACAAGTTTTGTTTTTACCTCAACGTCCCTATATTATTTTGGGAACTTTACGCGAACAACTACTTTATCCGCAGACAACTCGTCAAGTCAGCGATCAAGAGCTCAAAAATGTTTTGCAAGAAGTTAACCTGCAAAATTTGGTGAAAAAAGTTGGCGGCTTTGATGCAGAAGTCCCCTGGGAGAATATCCTATCCTTGGGAGAACAACAACGCCTTGCTTTTGCACGATTGTTAGTTACTCATCCAAGCTTCACTATCTTAGATGAAGCAACGAGTGCTTTGGATTTGAAAAACGAAGGTAATTTATATCAACAATTACAAGAAACAAAAACAACTTTTATCAGTGTTGGACATCGTGAGAGTCTTTTTAATTATCATCAATGGGTTTTAGAACTCGCACAAGATTCTAGTTGGCAGCTTGTGACTGTTCAGGATTATCAAAATCAAAAACTAAGTATTAATCAACCTACCGCAAATACTCAAATCAAAATAGATGATTCTTCTCAAGATACTCAAAATGAGTCAGAAATCAGCACAAGCGAAAATCTTACTCATAAAGAAATAAATGCCTTAACTTCCTATTCCATTACTACTATTAGAAGTAAGGCAAGCAAAGGTGAGTCTATTACTACTAGAAACGGCGTTATCTATCACTATGATAAAGATCCCAAGGTATTAAAATGGGTAAGAGTACAGATTACATAAAGCCTCGCTTAGTTGAATAAAATGGATGATATTATACTACCAACCAATCGCACACCACGGACTTACACCCGCCAGCAAAGTTAACAGCAACCGCACCTCATAAAACTGTTGAGGCAGGCGGGCTGGCGTTGCAGGGGGAGATAAAAATGCTTAACTCAAGCGTATTGCCCCATAAAATAGGAACCTTTTTAAAGTTGCTTTAAGAATTTGTAATCAATTTCGTAGTCACTTGTTGATTCAAATTAATCAGGATAGCATATACCCCGATTAACAACAGGAAACTTAAAATGAGAATTTTTGTTCCAGGCCGTCTTTGTTTGTTTGGAGAACATAGCGATTGGGCAGGAGAATATCGCAGGATTAATCCTGATATCGGAAAGGGCTACACCTTAATTGTTGGTACTAATCAAGGAATTTATGCCGATGTCAAGCCTAATTCTAGTGAGTTAATTATTTGTGCTTCTCTCAATGATGGCAGAGCTTATGGGCCGTTGAGATTACCTATGGAATCTAATACCCTAAAGTGTATGGCGCTTCAGGGGGGTTTTTTTAGTTATGCTGCTGGTACAGCTTATCAAATTCTGACTCACTATCCTGTCGGCGGACTTGAGGTTGATAATTATCTAACCGACTTACCCATCCAAAAGGGATTATCTTCAAGTGCTGCCTTTTGCGTTCTGATTGCAAGGGCTTTTAATCGTCTGTATGACTTGAAGATGACAATTCGTGAAGAAATGGAGTTTGCCTATCTCGGAGAAAGAATCACTCCTAGTCTTTGCGGCCGAATGGATCAGGCTTGTGCCTATGGAAATCGCCCAATATTGATGATATTTGATGGTGACAAAATTGACTTGATCGAGCTGAAAATTAGTGAAGATTTATTTTTTGTGATTGTCGAACTCGGCGGCAGTAAAAACACACAAGAAATACTAAGACGATTGAATCATTGTTATCCTTTCGCTACTAATGAAATTCACCAAAATGTCCAAAAATATTTTGGTTCTATTAGCTCTGAAATTACCCAGGCAGCAGTTGAAGCAATACAACTTGGAAATGCCCAACTTCTTGGAGCTTTAATGACAAAAGCCCAAGCTGAATTTGATCGGCACGTAGTTCCGGCTTGTCCCGATCAATTAACTGCAAAAAAGCTGCATCTCCTTCTCCATCACGAGCCTCTTGAGCCTTATATCTTCGGAGGGAAAGGTGTAGGTTCTCAGGGCGATGGCACTGCACAACTGATCGTTAAAAATCAAGAGAGCCAAAGAAAAGCTATCGACATTATTAAGCGCGATTTTCCTCAAATGCAAACATTAAAGTTAACTATTTCAAGACACCAACTCCTATGATTGATTAAGCTGAGGACAAAAAGCATTAATTGATTAGTAAAGGCGATCGCACTCTAGCACTCTCAATTAAAAGCTTTTAACCACCAGGCATTATGGGGCGATCGCCTTTTTGAAACCTTACCCATGACTGTTGTAAAGCAGCAGGTGCAGGATTCTTACCATCATAAACAACAATCACATTAGTTAGTGGGCGTCCAGCAGGGACTAAAATTTTACCGTTAGCAGCCAAGGCTTTCGATGCACCACCATCTAAATTCATTGCTTCGTGACAGCCGAAAGATTTCATTGCTTACGCTTCTTGTTGTAAAGTTAATCCACTATCGAAATTGATTAAAAATAGCTTTTTACCATCAGCAGGAAACCCGATCGCAGTTCTTGCACCAGTACCTAAAACACCAGGATCTTTAAATCCTTCCACATCCGGCTTCAGCCAAATTTGCCCCTGTCTCAACAGTCGAGGGCCGCAGGTGATAGACACCCTACAAAGCGCTGGCAACTCTCGCTATTATTAAGACAGGATATGGCAACGGTAAGGATGAAACGCAAGTTTTGAATCGCAAATGTTACAGATGGCAATAAGTATACAAAAACGGCAACAAATACAACAAACTCACGGATAATAACTAATGATTACCTTAAAAGAAAATCTATCTGAGCAAAATGTTACTAAACTACCAGATGGCAACCGCAGATATAACTGGTGGCGAACCATAAAGGTGATTTTACAACCAATCGAGATACTAGAAGAAACACAACGACGCTATGGTGATATATTTACCTCTAAGTTTGCTAGCTTTCCTACACAAATACTTATTAGTAATCCTCAAGCCATTCAAGCACTTTTCACGGCGGATTCTCAGTTATTTGATTCCGGATCAGGAAATGAGATAATTCAGCCCTTAGTAGGGGCTAATTCGGTAATTTTGCTAGATGGCGATCGCCATTTGCAGCAGCGTAAACTATTAATGCCTACGTTTCATGGCGAAAGGATGCGAGCTTATGGTGAGTTAATCAGGGAAATTACAGTTCAGGTCACTAGCCAGTGGAGTATTGGCAAACCGTTTATCGCCCGTGCGAGTATGCAGGATATTTCTCTACAGGTAATTTTACGAGCTGTTTTCGGATTAAAGGAAGGAGAACGTTACCAACAAATCAAGCACATCTTAACTGAGATGTTGGATACCTTTAATACACCTTTAAGTGCGATTTTTTTGTTTTTTAAGTCGTTGCAAAGAGATTTAGGTGCGTGGAGTCCTTGGGGCAAGTTTATCAGACGCAGACAGCAGCTTGATGAACTGATTTATCAAGAAATCCATGAACGCCGTCATCAAGCTGAATACGGTGAAGATATTCTTAGCTTGTTAATGTCTGCACGTGATGAACAAGGTCAACCCATGAGCGATGTCGAATTACGCGACGAGCTTATGACCATGCTATTTGCTGGACATGAAACCACAGCTATTTCTTTAGCTTGGGCATTATATTGGATTCATTACGTTCCAGAAGTCTGCGAAAAACTACTACTTGAATTGAATTCTCTCGATCTAGCTCATGCAGATCCCACAACAATTACGCAACTACCTTATTTAAATGCTGTCTGTTCAGAAACGTTGCGAATTACTCCAGTGGCTTTCTTCAGTTTTCCCCGCATTCTCAAAGCTCCCATGAAATTTATGGGTTACGATTTACCAAAAGGGATAATGATATCTCCTTGCATTTATTTAACTCATCATCGTCCAGATATTTACCTAGAACCTCAGCGTTTTCAGCCAGAACGTTTTCTAGAACGTCAGTTTTCTCCTTATGAATTTTTACCCTTTGGCGGCGGTAATCGTCGCTGTTTAGGTATGACATTTGCACTGTTTGAAATGAAACTAGTGTTGGCAACTATCCTCTCACAATATTCGTTGGAATTACTCGATCAAGTGCCGCTTAAACCAGTACGTCGAGGTATAGTATTTGCCCCACCTGGAGGTGTACGTTTACGGGTAAAGAAGTAACTTCTAGGGCACTTTTTAGGAGAAGATTAAGCCAGAAATCAGTATATAGTAAAAATTGGAATGTGATGGCGTACCCGTCCGCCGGAGGCGATCGCCCTTCACATATACAAGTGATAAGCTTGCGATGATTTCCCCACGCTAAATTACGGCAGTCTTATCCTTTAAGTCACAATTTGATTCATAGCACGACGTTGCTGATGGTCAAGTATATCATGTCCGCATATATTAGTTATGATTCCCACATTCATTGCACCCCACCCCCAACCCCTCCCCGCTTTTCGAGAGGGGAGACAAAGCGCAGTTTTAGTGGGGTGGAATTCTTCGGATTTAATAAGTAATCAAGCGGACATAATATTACGAGTCACTTTTTGGTCAATTTATTGTTAAAATCACAAGCATCCACGCAATCTACAAAAATAGAGATTGAACAGTTAGATCCTTCTGGGTGATACTGAAGTTACGCTGTTCTGCTGTGGCAATGAATGAAACGATCGCTTCACACGCCACAGCAACGGTTAACATCACCAGGTTTCGCGTCAACGGATAATCACAGACATCATCATTAACCTCGGAAGGAACGCGGTAAACGTCATTCCAAATCACTTCTGCATAATCAGCCGATAGTCCAACATGAAGACAAGGTATGCTTAATTGGTCAGCATAATCTTTCACTGCTTGACGTGCCACACTATTGTCAAAAACATCGACAATTAACTGGCTATCTTTGAGTAGCTGAGTTGTATTTGCTGGTGTCAACTCCTTTGTTTTGGCATCAACTTTAGTACCAATTGCTCGATATAAATTGTTTGCCAAGATTTTCGCTTTGAACGCTCCCACATCAGAACGGTAGTAAGGCTGAGTTGAAAGATTGCGTTCTTCAATGCGATCGCGATCTATCACTGTAAGTTTATCAAAACCAGAGCGAGCTAAATTTTCTGCAATGTTAGCTCCTAATGCTCCAGCGCCACAAATGGTTACAGGATAATTTTTTAGTTTTGCCATCACAGCATTGCTGCGGTAAAGCTGTTCGTGAAAAAAGACACTCATAATAATTCGTAATTCGTAATTAACTACTCTTGTTGTTCTATGACAGCTACTAAGGATTGCAAGTCAAAATCGCGATCGCGTCCACTCAAGCAAATACCAGAACTGATAACAGTCAAATCAGTTTTAGCGATCGCACTACTATGGCGAACACCATCAGCAGTTGTCCAATCGACTGTCCAATAATCGTTGCGATCGTGGAATTGATTTAAGGTACCGCCGCCCATTTGCAATGCCTTTTTCAATCGCTTTTCATCCTGTTGGGGTTGAGTAAATCCCTCAATGCGCCGAGTTGCTAATTCATACACTGTGCGGATTTCTGGAGTAATACCTTTAAACTGTAATTCTTCAGCCGGAATGAGTTGTTTGATGGTAGATTGCAGAGTTTCAACAATTACCGGATCGGTTCGGCGATCTACTTCCTCGAACCAACAAGACTGTCCGTTCCATCGGGCAATGATTTGCTCAAAGGCGATACCCTCGGTAACTAAGTGGACTGCGATCGGCTTAACTACCTTCAACCGTTGACGCATATCTGCTTCATTTACAGGGTATGCTAACCAGGTTTGTTTTTGCAGTTGGTGTGCTAACCGCAGTCGTATTTGGGGAAAGTGTTGCAGATATTCTGTAATCTGGGGTAAGTCTGCTTCTTCTACAACCGTTGCGGTTTTTTGATCCACAGGCTGAAAGATGCCCCAACCTTCAAATTTACTAGGCTTTGGGCTGAAGGTGTAAACCATCCCAGATACCTTTGTGCGAACTCGTCCACCCTTGACGCAGGGTGCAAGGAATTGGGTAGCAGATAATTGTGCTTCTGCGATCGCAATTTGGTTGATTAGCTTAAGTATGTTAGTCATAACTAATACCAATTTTCAAAAATAAGGCTACCAATGCAACCCTATAAAATCTGACTTTCTTAATTACGAATTACGAATTAATATAATTCTGCGTGCAAGTTGGTGGAGCATTGCGTGTTCTCAGTTACTAGAGGGACTCCACTGGTGAGTTGTTACACACTTTTTCAAGGATGGCTACTTTTAAGCCTACCTCCCAGGTTCTTCGCACTCCCCGTTCACACACGCCCACTGTATTTGACAGTGTTACTTTTCCTCTCGTACTAGTATGTAGGCTCCAAGAGTTGGGGCACGCAGGATATTAATATAATACAACATACTACATAATATTGGAAGAGATGAAAAGAGAGATTTTGGAGTAGAGCGATCGCTGTTAATTTATACGCATTTTTCATGTCACTCATCAGTATTACCTCATTGGGTTGAGCGATCAAATTATTTCTTTTTCGATGTGACTCTTGTTTGCGATCAGGAAATTTGTTAAATCAACCGTTTTAACGTAAGTAGTAAAAGGCATCAAAATAGACTAAGTATAGCCAGTCAGTAGTAATTTTAATAATGCAGCTCACTATGCACATAGTGGATTAAGACACTGTTATTGTCTTATCCTAAACTTGTGTGAGAGACATTTTATCAGAAGGATTCGTAATGAATACAACTGCTCTATTTGTAGAACTTATTGTTATTGGTACAGGAGCAGCAATTTGGCTAATTATCTTATTATTGAGTATATTTGGTTATACATGGATTCCTTGGAAAGAAACTACAGCTTTAGTCGCACTCATTCCCGTTTTATCTGTGGTTTATGTACTGGGTATAGTCGTTGATTACCTCGCTTTTCTACTTTACGGCAAGTGGGATAAGAGACTTCGCAGACAGAAATTTATTAACAAGGAAGAATCTGAGAGTGCAAGAATATACGTTTACACTTATGCAACAATCAATATCATAAATCGGCTTGAATATGATAGGAGCAGGATACGAATTGTCCGTGCATGGAGTATAAATTGCTTTATTTTAGCCATTAGTACTCTTATTTTTGTTTGGTCTCAATTATCACTAATGCGCTTTAGTTTACGATTAAGTCTTTCTATCTTTAGTGCTTTAGCTTTTGGAATAGGTATTGTTTCAACTTTGTATGTATGGCGCACCCTGAGTTTGGGTTACTACGGGCAGATTGCTCAAGCTAGTGTTTTCTTGAAAAATGAAGGGATTGGAAAATCTATAGACGTGAAGTGAGATAATATCAGGATGCGTTAGAAGTAAGTATGACGCACCCCGATACACTCTACTTATCATCTCGCACAGGCAACGGCATATCCAAAATCTCCATCAGTAAATCCAGACGAGAGGGGCGCGTCAGGAGTGGGACGATATTCGGCAAACTGTAGTAGTCACCTGCAAAAGTGAACATATCTACAGGTGCTTGCTGCTGCTTCAATTGTGTCTCCACCCAGTCGTAATGACCACCTACACGGACAATCACTACATTGGGCATTATCGCCAACTCACGGCAGTAGTTCTTGTAGACTTCACCGAAGTAAGGAGCCGCATTTTCACCCTCATCCGTCACCAAAATTATCTGGTCAACTACCTGCTTTTTCTTCCGCATTGCTTCCAATGCACAGCCGATGCTAGTACCACCGCCTGCCTTAATGTGCTGGAAGGCGCGTTCCCAGTCGCTTAACTCCTTGCCCTTTGCCGTAATAGCGTAAGGAATGGTGTCAAAGGCGTAGACAAATAGTTCTGCCTTAGTGATACCAGAGATTAGGGCAGCGAGTTGCTTACCGATGGCGATCGCATTTTCCATTGAACCAGATTTGTCTACTAATAAAGCAGTTGGACGAGCGATCGCACCACGCCGCTTTACCTGTTCGTTAGTCACCTTTTCCAGTTGAGCAACCGTGTCTGCATCAAAATCTCCTGCGTCTGTGGCAACCTGTGCTTTGAATGCTGAGACACGGGTACTCTTAGACGCTGCTTCTAGTTTGGAATCAATCAACTTCTTAACTTCTGGATGATCCATTGCACCTCTCGTCTGGAGAGACTTGAGGTTGTTGATCGCTTCTTGAGGAGACATGCTGTTGATTAACGCCACCAAGACAACAGGTGTAAGTTGCTTGATTGTACCAACTGCGATCACGTAGGGAATTTTGAACTCCACAATCAGCCGTGCCTGTTCTGCGGCATTTTCTGCCTTAGCAAGCTGCTTCAGCACATTTGCTAAAGAACCCTCTGGAGGAGTATCGCCAAACAAAATCGCATTTGCCCGTTCATTTGGCTTGATGTGCAGTGAAGCATATAAGTGCTTCATTGCCTTACGACCTCGCAAAGCGGCGCGATCGAACAGAGCCGGATTGCTCTCCCGTGTCTTTAAGTAACGCCGTACCGCAGTCCGAGCGGAACGAGGCAGCTTATTTTGCTGCTGCTTCATGAAGTCCACCACACGAGCCACCTGATAAGGCGGAAACTCTTGCAGCATCATAAATCCAGCATCTCGGTGTTCAGTCAAATTGCTGGTTAACAAATGAGCAATAAACACCTCTTTGTGGTCGCGGACATCTCCATGACGCTGATACCAAACTGCCAGGTGTCCGTAGAAGATGGGATCGAGTTCAACAATTAACTGATGAATTTCTGCGACTTGCTCAAGTTTGCGGTGAGGAGTTGTTAGCAAACTGTTGAGCATTTCCAAACGCAGGTCACGTTCTGCGGTATTCATTATGAACCTCCTCTAGTTGTGATGGATGAGGAGGCAGATGTTGCACGCGGGGCGATCGAGTCACCGCGCAAGTTGTAGAAGCATTGTGTATAATTTGTGCAAAATTATGTAAGCTTCTGCGATCAGGGCGCGGCAACAACTGCCAAGTAAAAGGGACTAAGGATTAGGGACTGGGTAATGAGCGGAAAATTATCGAATTTGCTCTTACTCCCTAAAAGTAGTAGCTGCGTAAGCTGCCATCATATCTGCCGCTATTGCGACAGCACTTCTTGAAAGCAGCGACCAGAACCACAAAGACAAAGGTCATTGTTACCAAGCTTTTCCTGTAGTTCCTTATCGCCATGAACAAGGCGATTGCCACGTTTAACAGCTTTTTCAGATGGGTAGCCACGACGACGTTTGCTCGATGATTCAAAAGCAGAAATCGTCGAAATCTTCAGGCTCGATGTTGAAAGAATTAATCTTTTTCATCGTTCTCACCTCCATATTTAAATGAAATAAAATCACCTCGTGCAAGTCGAAAAAGCTGTTGATTCACACACGGGATTTGAACCCGTAGTTGCTTGATCTTAAGTCAAGTGCCTTACCATTCGGCTAGTATGTAAGCTTTTTCAGTTAGGGCACGAAGTGAAAATTTTAGATTTTAGAAAGTTGATTTAAAATAAATCGGATTTCTTTCTTGTTACACTGCTTTTTACTAACAGCGTAAATCATTCGACCTGTATATGCCACAGAACGATGAATTATACCTTTGACAGCATCCGTCACATAATGAGTTGGTGGCAATGGCAAATCTTCAAAGGTAATTAAATACCAAATCTCATTTAGCTTCTGGTATTCATGATAATTATCAATGATGAGAATATCGGTTTGTTCTTGCTTTTGCTTCTGCTTTCGAGGTACTTTCTCGACTGCACAAAGAATTCCGGTTTCAGGATGGATATAGAAGCGATCACGATAGCTTACATCTAGCTGATTTCGATACCCTTGATAAGGCTTGCTATAAAAATCACCATCAATTATTTCCACATGGCGTTCAACGTAGTCCCATACATGATCGATAACATGCTGTCCTGCCATTGTATTGGGATCTAATCGTTGACACAGTTGGCTGTAAACGTCATTCCAAGGCTGTCCGACTTGCGATCGCAAAAATCGACGCAGAGGGCCGAGATGGTCTGAAAGATACTTAGATTTATTTATTGGTTTAATCAAGTAGGGATTCAACAATCCATCCTGAATTGCATCCTGGGTGATTTTGTATAATTGCTTCTTAAAGCCAGTCACCTTTTTGAGGCTAATTCTCCTCCCACCGCGAGGACGCTCAATCACAATCTCGCTCAAACGATGTTCGCTCATATCTCATGTTGTTTAAATTCAGTTGTACTAATTGAGTTGTTATTAAACATGAGTTAGCTAACATCATTGAACTCACCTCCGTATTGAGTAAAGGTTATAGATAAATACAATTCAAATAATTGAAATTCCGCACAAGTTAGCAAAGCAGTTTTTACAATCGCCTTTACCAGTTTGGCTACGCTCCCATTAGCGGGAGCGGCAGGAATCGAACCTGCATTCCGTTGCCGGAGTGTGTGTAGACTTCACAAGTTAGGGCGCGGAATTGAGTCTTAAATCACTCCGTGCAAGTTCAAAAAGCTTTTTACAGCTACGGCCGCTCTTACCAAATATTGGCAGTGGGCACGCACGCTAAATCTGCAAGAGACTTAGAAATCATGCTTCGCTTAGTGCGATCGCTCGAACTTTACTACCTTAGGGCCGTTATGAATGTGTATGTATGCTTCTTGTGTTGGGGCACGGGTGACTTGGAAAGTTAACCATAGACAGCTTCAGGGCGAACGATCAAATCGCCACTAGGACGGCGATCGATTACGTAAGCAGAAAGGCGATCGCTATTTACATCTAAATGCCGAGCAACCCGTTCCTTCACTGCTACATCATTCATCCCTGCTGCAATTCCCAATTGGGTTTTTGGCACATCAACAGAACGTCCTTCAAATCGAATATGAACCATTGCAATCACCTCTTGTTGTAATTACGAATTGATATTAATGGATCTGATCGGGATTGAACCGATACCCTCCCTGTGAGAGTTACACTCACACCTCGTGCAAGTTGAAAAAGCTGTGGTTACACCGCAGGAATTGAACCTGCAACTTATCGTTTTAGAGACGATCGCTCTACCATTGAGCAAGTATGTAAGCTTTTTCTGTCAGGGCACAAGTGACATCTGGGAACTCTACCGTTAGAGCTACAGACCCAAGGAAAGCACGATTGCGATGCTCTCAATCTTGCGAAGGAAGCGTCTACACAACTTCAACCGTAGTCAAGTTTGGTGGAGCCGTCGGGAATCGAACCCGAATCCTGCAACCGTCCGTTTGTTGGCTTCGGAGCAGTCGAACACCAATCGCGGCCCCAAAAGTGGCATCTATGCAATTGTCAAGCTTCTGAGAGGTTTTAGTTTTGCCTTTTGAGGAGGCTTTTCTTTCTATACTACATTTGTAGTATAAACTCTACATCATGTCAAGGGGATACTACAAATTTTGTACACGCATCGAAAGCAGAGAATTGGAAAGATGCTACATCGATTTCGTCAATCTCTCGTTAATTAATCTTTTTGGTTTTCTGACGCACTGTTTGATTGCGGTGTGACTTCCATTCACGAATGTTCATAACGATAGAGTCAAAATCCCAACTGGCAAAGACTGTTGCCAAATTGTATCCGCCTCAGTTGGCTCAAGTGGAGGTGTAGGGCGATCGCTGATAAGTCAATTTTATAAATAACATCAGTCTTTATTTGTCAAGTCCTATTGACAGTATGTAACAAAATTGTTATATTTATTTACATAAGATAACAAAACAAAAAAAAGAAAACTATGTATACCACCACTAACGAAGACGGCATCCTCAACAACTACGCAGCAGAACCCAAGATGTACTACGCTGAGTACCCGGCAATTTGGGAACAACGTAAATACGTTTTCCAAAGTGTTTTTGCAACTTTAATCGTCACCGCTTTAGTTTTGGTTGGTTTTAGTGTTAGCTAAGATTTTTTGATTTCAATATCGCTGTATCTCATTGTCATTCATACTTCTCTCTGCTACCCCGGTTAGTTTCGCCGGGGTTTTTTGTGTTTTACATATCCCAAACAGCAGTAGGTAGTATGTTGATAAGTTAATTTTATAGATAACATCAATCTTTATTTGTCAAGTCCTATTGACTATTTGTAACAAAATCGTTATATTTAGTTACATAAGATAACAAAACAAAGAAAAGAAAAAACTATGTACACCACCACTAACGAAGACGGAATTCTCAACAACTACGCAGCAGAACCCAAGATGTACTACGCTGAGTACCCGGCAATTTGGGAACAACGTAAATACGTTTTACAGAGTCTTTTTGCAACTTTAATCGTCACCGCTTTAGTTTTGGTTGGTTTTAGTGTTAGCTAAGATTTTTTGATTTCGGTATCGCAGTATCTCATCGTTAATCTCACTTCTCGACTTTACCCCGGCTAAATTAGTCGGGGTTTTTTGTGTTTTATCCATCCCAAACGGCGAGTGTATTATATTGTCAAACAAGTGCATTAGCCTATAGGTTGAGTTGAGGAGCAAAACCCAACATTGATGACCAATAGACCTCTTGCAAAAAGAACTTTTGCAAGAGGTGGGAAAAGGGACTCATGTTAAAGGGAAAAGGGAAAATAACAAACCTTTCCCCCTTTCCCCTTACCCTTTTCCCGACAAATGCCAAGAAGTCTAATATCTCAGCACAAATCTCTAAAATAATTCACAACCATAATTAATTGAGTCGCAATCAGCGTAAGTATTATCAACGGAGTCAAAGGGCTATGAAACTTATTTTTTCTGCATCCTAGCTTTTTTTGTCGCCCCGTCAGCAACAAACCACTGGTCAGCCATAAAATAAAGACAAATCAATAAAAGGGTTTTTTATGTCAACCCAACTCGGTGAAGCTAAATCTTCAACAGAACTGGTAATATCTTGGGAAGCATTACCCGCAGATTTTCACCTAGAGGATGAACCAGTGGAAAATACAGGTCAGCCACTATTGGCTGGTGCTTTGCGCGAAAGCCTTGAGATAAGTGGTTTCATCCGACCACAGATGTTGATAGCCTCAAATTTTGGACTTTGTGCAACAATAAACGGTCAATTTATTGCTAAAGCACCCGACTGGGTTTATGTGCCATCCGTAAATCAGGTTTTAGGAGAACGCAAAAGCTATACACCCAATTTAGATGGAGATATTCCGGCAATTGTCATGGAATTTCTATCTGACATTGAGGGTGGAGAATACTCTTTTAAGCGAACCTATCCACCAGGAAAATGGTTTTTTTACGAGCAGATTCTTCAAATTCCAATTTACATAATTTTTGACCAAAATGGTGGTTTATTAGAATTTTACCAACTCGAAAACAGGCGCTACGAGTTAAAGCAACCTGATGAAAATGGTCGTCATTGGATTGATTCAATGGGTTTATTTCTGGGAACTTGGCAAGGAACAAAAGAAGCCAGAACTGGTTACTGGTTGCGCTGGTGGGATAAGGCAGGTAATTTGTTGCTTTGGGCAGTGGAACAAATTGAACAGGAACGCCAGCGTGCCGAACAGGAACGCCAGCAAAAAGAACGGCTAATTGCCTATTTGCAATCTCAAGGTATCGATCCAAATAATTTGCCTTAGCATATACAAATAAAATTTTCAATTATTTTACTTAGTTTAAGCAAATAAGTCTTACAACCGTTACGCATACGCAGGAGTGGACATCATAAAACAATTCAAGTACGCGTGAAAAAGCTATTTGCAGAGAAAAAAGCAAGAGAGGAAAAAAAATAGGTTTTTGCTGAATCAAAAGCCAGAATTATTCGTCACTTAAACTATCGATTCCCTACTTAGTTCTACTGGAGGATGATTTATGTCATCACAAATGCTGCGATTTATGTCTTTGGGTATTCTTGGTTTATCTATGTGTCTGAGCAATTCGGCAGCAATGGCGCAATATGATTCTACTGGCAATGGCGATGGTGTAGTAGTACCAACAGTACCATCAGGCGGCACATCAGCGCCTGTTCCAATAGACACATCGACAGGTATACCAACTTCACCCTCAGCTGACGGTACAACTCGGTTTACCTGTCAGAGTTACAATGGTCAGTACACTGTTATGTATCAGCCACAAAGTCAACCAGGGCAATTCTTTCCTTGGGCAGCGCCTGCGGCTTTGGGCGGTGGTTGGGATGCACAAAGGCGTTGTACAGCAATTGCCAGTCGCTTGGAACAGTATCGCCCAGATGGTTTACAAGAACTCCAGACAGCCGTAGAAAATAACGAAAATATTGTCTGCGTCACAACTGAAACTAATCCAACCTGTAGAATTGTGCTGACAGTCCCGCGTGGGAAAGATCCCTACGTTATCCGCAATAGCATTTTTCAGAACTTGACTACTGCTGAGAGTGGACAACAGACTATCGCCGTTAACACCTATGGCGATCGCAGTAGTGGAGGCAACGAAATATATAATTTAGGACGTACACTTCTCGGCAATGGTAATAATCGGGTTAGTTCATCTAGAAGTGGGATTAATTTAAAACCTTTCCTCGATCGCCAAGATGGCGGTACTGGAAATAATTTACGGAAGGGAGTTGCAATTCGTCGTCAGTCTCAGCCTAACGGTGCTCGTCTAAATCCTGGTAATTTCCGTTAAGCAATGGTGGTTTTTAATACAAAATGACTTTCAAATAAAAAATATCCAACTACTTTTGTGGGGCGGGCATCTTGTCCGCCTTTTTTATGGGCTAATACAGTTCAGTTAAGAAAATAATCTGTTGAGGTAGGCAGGGGGAGAGAAAAATGCTTAATCCAAGCGTATTGTTTTATGGGCAGACAGATGCCCAACTCTATACCAAATATTTGTTTTTTTAACCTTTTGCTAGCTGTTTCTTAACGTTACTGAGATAACTTGAGTTTGCTGAATATAGATTAACACTAGTAAAAAAAGTAGCTTGTTTGACTAAAAAATAATTTTTTTGATAGTGATATTGCGATTGTCAATATGACTTGATTCCGGTTGCAAATTATTTCTGAATACTGGCTTTTTAGCTGATTCTCAAATAACACAAAATAACTTAAAGGAGACATTATTAATGGCTTTGACACAAGGCGATATTGCTTTTATCTCTTTCAATGCCGACGAAGATGGCTGGTCTATTGTCACGTTTGTAGATATAGACCCGAATACTATCATTTACTTTACTGATAACGAAGCTACCAGCCTTACAGCTTTTAACACTGGAGAGTCTTATTTTCAGTGGAACTCAGGAGCTAATACAATTACTGCTGGTACTGTAATTCGCTTCAGCGCAATAGACAATGCTACTAATTTAGCAGCATCAATCGGTACATTTAGTCGGGTTAGCGTTTCTGGCAGTTCTAACTACGGTCTGAGTGCATCTGGTGATACTGTTTATGCTTATCTCGGCACTAATGCCAATAGTCCGACTGTATTCTTGTCAGGTATATCAAATGATACTAATACGCAAGGAACAACTGATTTAACTGCTGCGGGTTTAACTATTGGGACTAATTCAATTTTGCTCAATAGTAGCGCTGATTACGGTGTATACAATGGCGCACGCAGTGGAGAATCCAGTTTTGCAAACTACAAACTGCTTGTTAACAACGTCAGCAATTGGACAGTCGATACCGTTAATGGTGACTATACTACGACAGTTCCGAATACTACAAACTTTGCGATCGCCAGTGGAAATCCCACAGTAAACTTATCCGTCAGCACTAACTCAGGAACTGAAGCAGGTACAACGCAAATTACTGTCACCGCTACTGCTTCTAGTGCTGTTTCTGGTAATCAAACAGTTAGCTTAGGTGTAACTGGAACTGGTATCACAGCAGCAGATTACAACCTCAGCAACACTGCGATCGCAATTCTTGATGGACAAACCGCAGGTTCTATCACCTTCACCGTTGTCGATGATACTGTGATTGAAGGTACAGAAACCGCTACTTTAACCATCAGCAACCCTTCCCCTGGTATCAGCCTCGGCAGTACTACTACTCAAAACATCACTATTACTGATAATGATGTAGTGGTGGGACAAGCGCCAACTATTCAACTAGACACAGCCAGCACCACAGATTTGTTAGATGCTAACGGTGTGTCCACTACAGGGACGGGGGCAATTAGCGGCGTGATTGGTAATGCCAACGATCCGGCCAAGACACTGGGCGTAAACTTTACGATCGCTGACTCCGATACCCCTGTAGAAAATTTGACCGTCACAGTTACAAGCAGTAATGCCGCAGTGGTTCCTAACGGGAATCTAACCCTCACTGGGACTGGAGTCAGCCGCAATCTGAAAATTAATCCTGTAGGTGTTGGTAATGCTAATATTACAGTCAGCGTCAGTGATGGTGCTAGTACTGCTAATTATGCGATCGCCTACGCAGCATCGGCGAATGATGGTACTGCGACAACTCAATTTTTAACGGGTACGAGTGATGCTTCTACAGCTATCCCCGTGGGCGGGACATTTTTCTTAGAAGCGGATGACGAAAATCAAGTTTTGCACCTCTACGATTCCAGCAAGTCGGGACTGCCGGTAACTGGCTTTGATTTTACAAGTTCTCTAGGACTGACACAGACTGATGGTTCTGGCGTGTTACGAGAAGTGGATCTCGAAGCTTCTACCAAAGTAGGCGATGCCTACGGCGGTAAACTACGCATTTTCTGGCTAGGATCGCAAAGCAATAGCGATGATGGGAAAAATCGCCCTAACCGCGATCGCATTTTTGCCACAGACATTACTGGTACGGGAGCATCTACTACACTCAGTTATGTTGGTCGCTACGACTTTTTAAAGGAAGACATCATTAACTGGGATGTCAATAATGGTCACGGGAAGGGAGCAAATTACTACGGATTGGCTGCTAGCGCTGCAACTAATGTCGGGTCAAAGCAATCAAACGGCTATAACATTGAAGGCTTGGAAATTGCCCCCGACAACACCACAGCCTATATCGCCTTCCGCGCACCCCAAGTTCCCCCCTCTGGACGCTCCAATGCACTCATCGTTCCCGTCACCAACTTCGCAAGTCTGATATCAGCTAGCAGTGGTGGTACAAAAGGCTCGGCACAATTTGGCGCTCCCATCGAATTGGATTTAGGTGGTCGAGGTATTCGAGAAATTCGCAAGAATGCCAATAACCAGTACGTGATTATTGCTGGCCCAGCAGGAGATGCAGGAGCAGCCCCCAACGATTTCCGCCTCTACACTTGGGATGGCAACCCCAACAGCGCTCCGCAATTACGTGCAGCAACATTTCCTGCCAGCTTCAACCCGGAAGGAATTATTACCATCCCTGATAACTTAACCAATACGTCTCAAATTCAATTCGTCAGTGATGATGGCAACAGCGTTCTCTACAACGACGGTACAGCAGCCAAAGATTTATCAGAGAACAACTTCAAAAAGTTCCGCACCGATAGTATTACACTCGGCGCTGTAGTCCTGACTCCTCGGATTCACGACATCCAAGGTGCATCTCACATCTCTCCATTAAACGGGCAAAAAGTCGCTGATGTCGCGGGAATTGTCACAGTTATAAAATCTAATGGCTTCTATTTGCAAGACCCGAACCCCGATAGCGACGATCGCACTTCTGAAGGTATTTTTGTTTTTACCTCATCAGCACCAACTGTGCAAGTGGGTGACTCTGTACTAGTCGGCGGTACGGTGAGCGAGTTTCGTCCTGGTGGTGCTACCAGCGCCAACCTGACTACCACTGAAATTATTAGCCCCACAATTGCCAAACTTTCCAGTGGTAATGCTTTACCAACTGCCACGATTTTGGGTAATGGCGGTAGAACTATCCCAACGTCGGTAATCGACAACGACACGACTGGTAATATCGAAACTGGAACAACCACCTTTGACCCCGCCCAAGATGGCATTGATTTCTACGAAAGTTTAGAAGCAATGCGAGTACAGATAAATAATCCTGTAGCAGTTAGTCCGACTAATTCTTTTGGGGAGATTTGGTTACTGGCAGATAATGGCGCTAATGCCACCGGACGCACAGCACGCGGTGGTGTCGTGATTAGTCCCAATGATTTTAATCCAGAGCGTATCCAAATTGATGATACTTTGTTTACCTCTGGTAGCTCACCCCAGGTTAACGTTGGTGCTACTTTCAGCACAATTACAGGTGTAGTTGATTATAGTTTCAGCAACTACGAAGTTCTGCCAACTTCGGTAAGCGTGACTTCTAATACGCTGACTAAGGAAGTTACTAATTTAACTCCCACCACTGACCAATTAACAGTTGCTACCTTCAACGTCGAAAACCTTGACCCCGGCGATGGTGCAACCAAATTTAACAACCTTGCTAGCCGCATTGTTAATAACCTAAAATCACCAGATATCATTAGTCTCGAAGAAATTCAGGACAATAACGGGCCGACGAATGATAGTGTAGTTGATGCTAGCGTTACCTTCCAAACATTAATTAATGCGATCGCAGCAGCTGGTGGCCCTACATATCAATATCGCCAAATCAACCCAGTAGACGATACTAATGGCGGTGAACCTGGTGGAAATATCCGAGTGGGTTTCTTGTTTAATCCCAATCGTGTCAGCTTTGTAGATCGCCCCGGCGGTACTTCCACCTCCAACACCACAGTCACTAACGTTTCTGGTGTTCCTACAGTTTCTAATAGTCCTGGTTTAATTGACCCCACCAACTCCGCCTTTACTAGCAGTCGTAAGCCGTTAGTTGGTGAATTTACTTTCAACGGGAGAACTGTTTATATAATTGGCAACCACTTTAATTCTAAAGGTGGCGACCAACCTCTATACGGGCCAAATCAACCGCCAACCCTCACTAGTGAAGTGCAGCGTCAGCAACAAGCTACGGTAGTGAAAAACTTTGTTCAAAGTATTTTAGCGATTAATCCCAATGCCAATGTAGTAGTAGCGGGTGATTTAAATGACTTTGAGTTCTCCAACCCCGTCAGCATTTTAGAAAGCGCTGGACTGACTTCTCTAATTGAAACCCTACCTGCAAACGAGCGTTACACTTACAACTTTGAAGGCAACGCCCAAACACTTGACCACGTTTTAGTGAGTAAAAATTTGCTCAGTAAGCTGGATGGGTATGATGTCGTTCACATCAACTCCGAGTTTGCTGACCAGGATAGCGATCATGACCCTAGTTTAGCTCGGTTTAATCTAGCTGCAAACAATGCCCCCACGGTAGTACAACCGATTGATGACCAAATCATCTCTACGAATAAAGCTTTCTCTTTCAATGTCAGCAATAAATTTACTGACGTAGATCAAGGCGACACCCTCAGCTACAGCGCTACTGGCTTACCCACTGGCTCTAGTATCGTTGCTAACACAGGTGTGATATCCGGTACTGTCTCCCAAACTGGGATTTTTGCAGTCACAGTTACTGCTGCTGATGGCAATGGCGGTAATGTTAGCGACACCTTTGACTTAACTGTTGCCAATAACAAAGCGACATCTGGCAACGATATCATCTTTGTCAGCGAACTTACTGGTTTGAACAAATACATAGTCAATGCTCTGGCTGGGAGCGATCGCGTCATCGGCACTAATACCAGCGAGTTAATCGACGGTGGATCGGGCAATGATTACCTTGATGGCAAGGGAGGCATAGATGTACTCCTTGGTGGCGATGGCAATGACACAATCTTAGGTGGACTTGGCAGTGATGCACTTTCTGGGGGCAATGACAATGACCGCCTGATTGGTTGGGGTGGTGGCACAAACGAAATCGACCTCCTCAACGGCGAACAAGGTGCAGATACTTACGTTTTAGGTGATGCCACTTCAGTTTTCTATACTCGTTCCCGTAACACTGATTATGCCGATATTCTCAACTTTCAAGCAAGCGATCGGATTCAGCTTAAGGGAGTTGCTAACAATTACTCACTAGGGTCAGTTAAATCGGATGTAGGCATTTTCACCAACAATGGAACGGAATTGATTGCTGTTGTAGAAAACGGGTTAAACCGCAATACCAATTTGGCAACAGATACTCGTTTTGTCTTTGTTTAACGCAGATTTAATCGAACTCCGACAACTCTTGTGTACTCTGCGCCTCTGCGGTTCTCTATTCCCAATTTTCAAAGCAGTCTCATGTCTAGAATCCATCTCATAATTAAACATGGTAACAAATAATACAATTCGCTTTTCCCAGTTCAATGCTTCTTTGAATCGGAACGCTGAAGGTGAGTTAGTAAGCGATCTTTCTACCCCTGACAATGCTCAAGCAAAGGCAGTTGCAGAAATCATCCAGCGTAATAACCCGGATGTGTTACTAATTAACGAGTTTGACTACTCCCCGGAGGCAGTTCAACTATTCCGGCAAAATTACTTAGCCGTCAGCCAGAATGGTGCAACTCCTGTTGATTACCCTTATTTTTACATCGCTCCTTCCAATACGGGTATTGCTTCTGGGTTTGACTTGAACAACAACGGCACAGTAGTTACAACCCCAGGTGCAGCAGGATACGGCGATGATGCCTTCGGATTTGGGAATTTCCCTGGCCAATACGGGATGTTGTTGCTGTCTAAATATCCCATCGACACTGCCAATATTCGCACCTTCCAAAACTTCCTTTGGAAGGATATGCCAAATGCCTTACTTCCCGACGATCCGACAACACCACAGCCAAATGATTGGTATTCTGAGGATGAACTGGCAGTTCTACGCCTCTCCTCCAAAAGTCATTGGGATGTACCGATTCAGGTAAACGGCCAGACAATTCACATCCTCGCCAGCCACCCTACACCCCCAACCTTTGATGGCGCGGAAGACCGCAACGGCAAACGCAACCACGACGAGATCCGTTTTTGGGCGGACTATATTACCCCAGGTAAAGGTAATTACATTTACGATGATGAGGGTAAAACAGGCGGTATTGATGCTGGATCAAGCTTTGTAATTGTGGGCGATCAAAATGCAGATCCGTTGGATGGTGATAGTTTTGACAACGCTATTCGCCAACTATTGCAAAATCCCAATATCAATACTAATGTTATTCCCACCAGTCTGGGTGGTCGCCAACAAGCAGGCTTACAAGCTGGGGCAAACGCTAGCCAAAATGGTAATCCGAGCTTCGACACCGCAGACTTTGCTGATACGACTCCCGGAAACCTGCGGACTGACTATGTGCTACCTTCCGCTAACCTGACAATTGCCGACTCAGGAGTATTTTGGCCACTGGATACCGATCCGACATTTTCCCCAGTTGGTACTTTCCCGTTCCCCAGTTCTGACCATCGTTTGGTGTTTGCAGATGTGCAAACTGGGCCAACTGAAGCAGGTAAAACCATTCCTAATGTAGGATTTTTGGGACAAACTACCTTTGTCACAGGCTTTATTCCCTCTGGTGCGGCGGGAACTGTAAATGGGGTACAGACTCCATTAGGAGGACTTTCTGGTGTCACCTACGATGCAGTTAACAACCGCTACTATGCAATCTCAGACGATCGCTCCCAAGTTGCCCCTGCCCGTTTCTATACCTTCACTGCCGATTCTGGAGTGACTTTTACTAATGTCACACCTTTGAAAGATACCAGTGGCAACTTTTTTGCCCTTAACAGCCTCGATCCAGAAGGTATCGCTTTAACTAAGAATGGTACTGTTTTCATCTCTTCAGAAGGTGAAGTTAATCCTACTGCTGGTCGCATTACCAATCCCTTTATTAAAGAGTTTTCGCTGACAACGGGGCAAGAAGTCAGATCCCTACCTGTCCCCAGCAAATTCTTGCCAGTAGTTGAAGATACCAACGGCGATGGGATTATAAATGCAGGTGATACGCAGACATCAGGCGTTTATAATAACCTAGCTTTTGAAAGCCTCACCATTACACCCGACCAGAAAACCTTATTCACCGCCACCGAAAACGCCCTCTCCCAAGATGGATTAAAGGCTTCGCTCACCAGTGGCAGCCGTTCCCGAATTCTGCAATACAATCTGGTTACTGGACAACCAGAAAAAGAATATCTCTATATCACTGATGCAATTCCCGAACCACCCAATCCCAGCACAGGTTCTGCTGACAATGGTTTAGCGGATTTATTAGCAATAGATAATCGTGGCACATTACTGGCGTTAGAACGTTCCTTTGCACAAGGTGTAGGCAACACCATCAAAATCTACGAAGTTTCTTTGCAAGGTGCAACAGACATTAGTTTCTACGATTCTCTCAATAAATTGAGTGCTGAACAACTAGCAGCTATCCAACCCGCCCAAAAACGCCTGCTGTTGAATTTAACTGACCTGAATCTGCCTACTGATGCAAATCACCCGATTACAGGAGTAGATAATATAGAAGGTCTTGCCTTTGGCCCCAAACTAGCAGATGGTCGTCAGTCCATTGTGCTGGTGAGTGACAACAACTTTAGTGGTAGTCAATATACTCAAATCCTGACTTTGGGTGCAGACTTGGTTCCCACTGCTGCACCTACAGTAGAAACTCGTCCTGATTTATTTGACGATGAAGATCCAACACTACCTGCTGTAGATCAAAACGCTGATGCTGATGATCCTGCCATTTATGTTAATGCCACAAATGCCGCCGATAGCTTAGTACTAACCTCAGTCAAAAATGCTGGATTACGGGTTTATGACTTGTCTGGTAACTTGTTGCAGACAGTTAATCCTGGTGGCATTCGCTACAACAATATTGACCTGCAATACGGTTTTAAATTAGGCAATCAATCTATTGATATAGCCGTAGCTAGCGATCGCCAAAATGATAAACTAGCAATCTTCAAAATCAACCCCAATCCCACCACCCCCGGTCAATATTTAGAAGATATCACCGATAGCAATATTGGTACAATCTTCCAAGCATCACCTTTTGAACCTCCTTATTCTGCATCAACTCGTAGTTCTTACGGACTTACCTTATACCGTAGCCCTATAACTAATGATTACTATGTCTTTACCAGTCGCCGCCAAACTGGAGATATAGCTCAATTCAAATTGATTGATAAAGGTAATGGCCAAATTGGAGCGGAACTAGTACGGGAGTTCACCATCCCCTCGCCCACCACAGAAGGACGTTCCCCCCAAACAGAGGGTATGGTGGTTGACCAAGAAACCGGCTTTCTCTATATCGCCCAAGAAGATGTGGGCATCTGGAAATTCCAGGCTGAACCGAACGGTAGCACAACAGGCAAGCTGATTGATCGCGTCCGTTTTGAGGGTGGTTCTCACCTCACCGATGATGCCGAAGGATTGACTATCTACTACGGCAAAAACGGCACAGGCTACTTGTTAGCATCCAGCCAAGGCGATAGCACTTTTGTTGCCTACACACGTGAAGGTAACAACGAATACGTGGGTAACTTTGCCATTGGTAACAATGGGTCAATTGACAGCGTGCAAGAGTCAGATGGTGCTGATGTCATTAACGTGCCACTAGGGCCTAACTTCCCATTTGGTTTATTTGTCACTCAAGACGGCTCCAACGAACCTGCCAAGACCATCGATGGCGAAAATGTCAACTCTAACTTTAAGCTGGTGCCTTGGGAAAATATCGCCAAAGCCTTCCCTAATTCTCTAAATATCGACACCACTAGTTACGATCCTCGCAATCCTGTTGCCCAACCCAAGCTGACTATCTATGAATTTGAAAACCTACCCAAACTAGGCACGACCTCTAAAAATCAAGATATTTTCTTGGGTGGTTTTTCTGGGTTGTATTTCCAAGGGTTTGCAGCAAATGGCAACCTGAAATTTGTCACCAACACAGATCGTGGCCCCAATGGAGAACCTGATGGTGTCAAAAGACCATTTTTATTACCCGACTTCCAACCAGAAATAGTCAGCTTTGAACTCAACCGCACCACAGGTGAAATCAACATTACCAACAGAACAGAACTATTTCGCCAAGATGGAACGACCCCATTAACGGGATTGCCTAACTTGCAAGCTGTAGGAAACGGTTTAGCCTACACAGATGAAATTGCCGTTGACTTAGACAACAATGTTCTACCTAACGATCCTTTGGGTGCTGATTTAGAAGGCATTGTAGTTGCCCAAAATGGAGATTACTGGTTGGTGGATGAGTACCGTCCGGCAATTTACCACTTTGACACTAATGGAAAGCTGATTGACCGCTTTATTCCTCAAGGAACTGCCACAGCAACCAACCCAGATCGAACAGCTGGAACTTTTGGCACTGAGGTATTGCCAGCAGTTTATGCCCAACGCCGCAATAACCGAGGATTTGAAGCTGTCGCTTTAGAAGGTAATAAATTATATGCCTTTATTCAAAGTGCGATCGATAATCCAGATGTCGCCAATGATGCGACTTCCAAAGCTTCTCTCAACCTGCGAATTCTGGAGTTTGATATTGTCACTAAGCAGGTAACAGGAGAGTATTTATATCGCCTAGAAGGTTTACCGGGAACCGATAAGATTGGCGATGCAGTTTCTTTGGGTAACGGCAAATTTGCAGTAGTTGAACGAGATGATAATGGTACATCTGCTGGCAATAAACTAATTTACCAAATTGATTTAGCTGGGGCGACCAACATCAACAATCCTGCTAACTTTACCTTGCCAGTTGGTAAGACTATTGAACAACTTACCTCTACAGAGTTAGCTGCTGCCAAGATTACCCCTGTCAGCAAGAGTTTAATTGCTAATGCTGCTCAGTTGGGTTACACCGGGGTGGAAAAATTAGAAGGTCTAGCATTGGTAGCACCCAATACTCTAGCTTTGATTAACGACAACGATTTCAATATTACAGGTAATACGGCTGCTGAAAAACTGGGTATTCTCGAATTACCCAATAACCTAACAGGTGTAGAGCCTACTTTCCCGAACGGTTTTGGTTCTAGCAACAGCGATACTGTCAATCTTGAGCCAGGACAATTCTTTAATGCAGGTGATGGAGCAGACTTTGTAGAAGGTGCTGAAGGTAACACAATCCTAGCTGGAAACGGAGATGACACAGTGCTTGCAGGGAATAACTCTTCAGTTTTCGGGGAAGATGGTAGCGATCGCATATTTATTGGTCAAAATGGCCCGACTCAAAATACCAGTGTCGATGGTGGCAGTGGTGATGATGTTATTACTGTGGTGGAAGCCAATGGTAGTAATAATTTGTTTGGGGCGGCAGGTGATGATAATCTCACAGTAATTGAAGGTTCTCGTCAATCATTATTCGGTGGCTCAGGTAACGACACCCTCACGAGTAACGGTAGCAATAACCGTCTCTACGGTGGTTCTGGCGATGACAAACTCTTCTCTAATGTCAATGACTCCCTGTTTGGTGGCGATGGTGATGATGTGCTATCTGCTGGTCAAGGAGGTAGCGATCGCCTCAGTGGTGGTGCTGGCGCTGATCAATTTTGGATTGCTAACGCCAGTCTGCCAACTAGCAAGAACATCGTGACTGATTTTGCGATTGGCATTGATAAAATCGGGCTGGGTGGTATTGGCGTAACTCAGTTTAGTGGATTGACACTGTTACAACAGGGCAGTGACACTTTAGTGAAAACAGGAAATACTGAGTTGATTTCATTAGTTGGAATTACATCAACTAGCCTCACAGCAAATGATTTTACTTTCTCAGCTAGTGTAGTTTAGCCTGTTGGCGTAGCCTAATTGTTACAGCTTCATTACATAGCCAAAGTTAATGAAGCTGTACTGATTATTTATTGTGAAAATTTATAAAATTTATAGATTTTCATCTTACTAAAGATAGATAATATCAGTCTTTAAAAAAACCTTTTTATATTATCAAAAATATCCAAAAAGTTCTTAGCAAAAGATTGCAATACAAGGTTTCTTAACCATTCCACAATATTTTCACAACTTGTGCTGTGTATCTTAATTAAGGTGAAACTAATATTGTCAATTTTGTTACTTCAAAGCTCTGGTGAGATGTCAATTATAGTGGTGGTTGACATTTAATAGTTCAGAGTCAACAAGCTTACAAGTCAATTACACATTTGAAGCAAAAACTATTAGTTTTTCCTCACCATATTACTTTTTTGATTCCACTAGAGCGAAGACCATCTCAACAATTAAACACAGGGAGATTCTCTTTCATGGCTAAGAACGTCATCATTATGATTGGGGATGGTATGGGCTGGGAAATGGCTCGTGCTGCGTCCATCTATAAAGAGATTCAAAATGGTAAGACAGGTGCTAATCTAAGTGATTTTTATACACAAGGTAAGGGTCAAGGACTTAACTTTCAAACACTCCAAGGCTACGGTTTGGCAACCACCTATGGAACAACGATCGCTGATAGTAATGGAGTTTTTAATACTGGTAATTCCGCCCTTGACGGGACTAATCCCATCACCGGAGAGAGCCAGGTTCGCCCTGGTTTCACCTTCGATCCAACTTTTAACCAAGGTAATACCCCAACAGGTGGTGCAAAAGTCAGTGATGGTGCTGTTGGGAACCTAGTAGGTTATAACCCTACCAAAGGTGGCGTTAACCCTTGGACTCCCGGTAATGACCCCGAATATATTAAGTACAGCTATCCTGACTCTGCAAACACCGCAACAACTCTATACACTGGCGTTAAAAGCTATAACAACGCTGTTGGCGTTGATATTTTCGAGAATCCTCTAGAAACAATTCTCAAAACTGCAAACGAAGTTGGTAAATCAACTGGTTTGGTAACTTCAGTTCCCATCGATCATGCAACACCTGCTGCTGCTGCTGCCAACGTTAACCGTCGCAGCAAGTATGATGCTGACTATCCGGCATTAGACAACATCTTGCAACAGCAACTCCGTGTCTATCAACCAACAGTATTACTTGGTGGTGGACACCCACTCTCTGCTCCTGGAGATTTACTACCAAACGGGGTTGAGCCGAATACGAGCAATGAATACATTAGTCAATCCACCTACACAGAACTTAGCACTAAACCAACTAATAACATCTACGATTACACTTTTTTGGAGCGGGGTGAAAATGCCGCCCAAAAACTAGCCCAAACTGCGGCGACAATCGATCCAGAAAAAGGCGATCGCCTCTTCGGTCTATACGGTGCGCGTGGTCAAAATGGTAATTTACCTGTAAGTTCTGCCAACGGCGACTACAGCACCACTGGTTTAGATATGTTCAGCGTTTTCACTAACCAAGGTGATAACACCAAAGTGGACACCACACGTCCACTGCTTCCGGGAGAGACGGATGCATCTTTCATCGCCAAAGAGGTTAACGAAAACCCAACCCTAAAAGACTTGACAAACGCTGCATTAGATGTATTAGGTAAAGACCCCGATGGTTTCTGGTTAATGGTTGAAGGTGGAGATATCGATTGGTCTGCCCATGATAACAATATAGATAACTTGATCGGTACCACCTTGGATTTCGATAAGGCAGTTGGATCTACGATTGACTGGATCGATAACAATGGTGGTTGGGATGAAAACTTACTAATCGTTACTGCTGACCACGATCACTACTTGACTCTCGACGGTAACTTTCCAACTTTAGTAAAAAATCAAGGTGCTGAAGCATTAACCAATTTGGATACTCCAGCAGAAGCTGGACATTACTGGGGGTCAGATCCCACTGTCAAGTATGGTTGGGGAACTCACACCAACCGTCCCGTACCTGTTTACTACCAAGGTGCTGGTTCTGAAGTGTTAAATAGCTTAGTAGGTAAAGGTTATAACGCCTACGGTTCTGATATTCCAGGAATTGCGGGTTTAAACGATCAAACCCACATCTACCAAACGATGTTTGCCTCAATAGTGCCAAAAGTTGAGTTAGTCGGTTTTGCTTCTTTACCTGCTGATACCTTTAGTGATGGGCCAGCTTCTGGTAAAGATGTTTCAGCCAATGGCAGAACCGGGCCTTTCCCAGGACAGCCAATACAAGGCTTTAGTGGTGTCCAATTTGCTAACAGTAACTCTTTGTACTTCCTGTCAGATAACGGCTACGGTAGCAAAGATAATAGTGAAGACTTTCTGCTGCGGATCAATCGTCTAGACCCGAATTTTAAGGGAACGGAGAATGGAGACGGCAGTGTTAAAGTTTTAGACTACATTCAATTGTCTGACCCTAACAATAAAGTTCCTTTTGAAATTGTGAATGAGGGAACTACTCAAAGATTGCTGACTGGTGCAGACTTTGACGTAGAGTCATTCGTCTTTGATAAAGACGGGACAATCTGGGTGGGAGACGAGTTTGGCCCTTACCTATTACATTTTGATGCTACTGGTAAGTTATTAGAAGCTCCGATCGCTACACCCGACAAATTCAAAACTTTAGATGGAGAAGCACCTAAAGTCATTGGCCACAGAGGTGCAAGTGGCTATCGTCCAGAACACACTTTAGAGTCTTATAAGCAAGCAATTACGCGCGGCGCTGACTTCATTGAGCCTGATTTGGTAGTTACAAAAGATGGGGTGCTAATTGCTCGCCATGAGCCAGCTTTAGCAGTTTTGAACGCTGATGGTACTGTCAATTTCAACAATACAACTACAGATGTTTACAAACATCCAGAGTTTGCCGATCGCAAGAAAACAGTAAGTTTAGATGGAAACACAATTACAGGTTGGTTTGCTGAAGACTTCACTTTAGCCGAAATCAAAACTTTACGCGCAGAAGAACGTCTACCTTTCCGCGATCATTCCTTTGACGATCAATTTGAAATTCCTACCTTCACGGAAATCATCAATTTGGTTAAGGATGTAGAAGCGACAACAGGTAAAAAGATTGGCATCTACCCTGAAACTAAGCATCCGACTTATTTTGCCAACGAAGCTACTTATGTAGGTACGACAGACAAAGTTAACAGAAACATCAGTCAGTTACTAATCGATACGCTCAAGGCAAATAACTTCACTGACCCCAGTCGCATCTTCATCCAATCCTTTGAAGTTGGCAATCTCAAAGAATTGCATGATACCATTATGCCTGCGGCTGGGGTGGATATTCCTTTAGTTCAACTTCTAGATGCAAGTGACATTGATATCAATGGCAAAATTATCGAAAGTCAGCCCTATGATTTGAAAGTCAGTGGTGACACTCGCACTTATGGCGACTTGCGAACTCCAGAAGGCTTGGCTGAAGTTGCTACTTATGCCGATGGCATTGGCCCTTGGAAGCGGATGATTGTTAGCGTCAAAGGTACTGATGCTAATGGTGATGGCAAAGCCGATGATGTGAATGGAGATGGAGCAGTTAATGATGCTGATAAAACAACATTACCTCCCTCAACCTTAATTCAAGATGCTCACAACGCCGGGTTACAGGTTCATCCTTATACCTTCCGGGCGGAAGATCAGTATTTAGCAGCAGATTACAAAGGCAAGCTAGAGCTAGAAATTCAGCAGTTCTATCAATTAGGTGTAGACGCGCTATTTAGTGATTTCCCAGATATCGCGGATAAAGTACGAGATCAACTCAGAGATGATCCTCAATATAATGTAGTGCGATCGCCACAAAATCCCGATGTGCTTTCAGGTGATGCTTTTGCTAACTTGGGTAGTTCCAAAGGTTTTGAAGGTGGAGCAATCAACGCCAGCAAAACCAAGCTTTATTTCCTCCTAGAAGGTACTGTTCAAGGCGATACTCCTGGTGCTTTACGGATTAACGAATTTGATTTAGCTAGCCACAAATACAGCAATCAATTACGTTACTACAGATTGGATAATCCATCAAATTCTATTGGGGATTTAGCAGTCATTAATGATAATGAGTACCTAGTTATTGAACGCGATAACAATCAAGGGGCTGCGGCTAAATTTAAGAGGATCTACAAAATAGATTTGTCTAAAACAGATTCTAATGGCTATGTAGCTAAAGAAGAAGTTGCAGACTTGTTAAATATCAAAGACCCCAACGACCTGAATGGGGATGGTAAGACTACCTTCGACTTCCCATTCCAAACCATTGAAAATGTTTTAGTTGTTGACAAAAACACCATTTTGGTAGCTAATGACAACAATTATCCCTTCTCTATCGGTCGTCCTGGGAATGATCCTCAAAATCCAGTCATAGATAACAATGAAATTCTACTACTGAAATTGGAGAAGCCCCTTAACCTTGCTCCTGGCTTAGGTCAACCCCAAGCTGAAGAAATTAATTTTGGCTCCACTACCAGCGATGATATTACCGTTGAGCCAAATCAAACCTTATTAACAGGTGACGGAGCAGATTTTGTAGAGGGCACTAAAGGTAACACAATCCGTACTGGAAACGGTGAAGATACGGTGCTAGTCGGTAGTGACTCTTCAGTGTCCACAGAAGAGGGTAATGATCGGATATTTATTGGTCAAAACGGCCCAGCTCAAAATACTACTGCTGACGGTGGCAATGGTAATGATGTTATTACCGTAGTGGAAGCTAGTGGTAGTAATAATTTACTTGGGGCGGCAGGTGATGATACTCTCACAGTAATTGAAGGTTCTCGTCAATCATTATTTGGTGGTTCAGGTAACGATACACTCACCAGTGGCGGTAGCAATAACCGTCTCTACGGTGGTTCTGGAGATGACAAACTCTTCTCTAATGTCAATGATTCCCTGTTTGGTGGCGATGGTGATGATGTGCTATTTGCTGGTCAACAGGGCGGTAATCGCCTCAGTGGTGGTGCTGGCGCTGACCAATTCTGGATTGCTAACGCCAGTCTGCCAACTAGCAAGAACATCGTGACTGATTTTGCGATCAGCACTGATAAAATCGGGCTTGGTGGTATTGGTGTAACTCAATTTAGTGCTTTAACACTATTGCAACAAGGTAGTGACACGTTGGTAAAAATCGGAAATACAGAGTTGGCTTCATTGCTGGGAATTACATCAACAAACCTCACAGCAAATGATTTCGTTTTGTCTACTAGTGTCGTTTAGCCGAAAGATGATTACAGCTTAGATTTAACATTCAAAATTAACTAAGCTGTAGTGATTTTGCGAATGCAGGAGAGTGATATAGCAATCTTATTTTATTTGCTCAGCTCCCCAACTTCTTAAAGAAGTCGGGGAGCTTTTTATTCATAACATCCTTCTTTTTTGTCCCAAATCTTAACTTGTTTATAACTTTCCTTAAACATGGAACAACTATCTTTTGAGACAGTACCCATTGAGTTCATTTAATTGTCTGCACTAATTTGTGCGAATAATAAGCATTTTGTCGCCAAATACTACTAGGTTTCTGTAGCCAATAATTTTTTTGCTTGCTTGAGTGTAATTAATCGCTCAGTCTAGAGACACACAATTGCTGCGTAGATGTAGCAAGCCGTAGGCATCGCTCGTAGCTCATAATACTTAAGGAGTAGTCGTGACTGATACAAATAGCAACGGTAGAAATGTCATTATTTTTGTTGCAGATGGATTGCGTAACGGTTCTGTAAACCCAATTGATACCCCGACTTTATATAGTGTCCGTCAGCAGGGAGTTACTTTCGCCAATAGTCATTCGCTGTTTCCCACGTTCACCACCCCAAATGCTTCTGCGATCGCCACGGGGCATTATCTTGGTGATACAGGAGACTTTAGTAATACTATCTACACTGGTTTTCCTAGCCCTAATGCCAATGGTAGCGTCACGCCATTCATTGAAAATGATGCGGTTCTGGGAGATATCGATGAAAAGTTTCCCGGAAACAACTTTTTAGATGAAGAGTCACTCTTAGCTTACGCGCGATCGCAGGGTTTCAACACAGCAGCAGTTGGTAAATTAGGGCCAGTTGCCATCCAAGATGTTACCCAAGTTAACCGAGAAGGTGGTACTACAGGTACTATTCCTACTCCCAATACAATAATTATTGATGACAGTACAAATGGTGCAACACCGCCGACTACAAAGGCTGGTTCGCCTTCTGCTGTTCCACTCGATCCAGATATTGTCAACCGCTTACAAGCTGCTGGTCTGGATGTAAAACCCACACCACGAGTCCAACCAGCTGGGAATAATACAACTCCTGGCACGCTGAATGCCAATGTGGCTCAACAACAATACTTTGCAGATGCCACTACCAAAGTAATTTTACCCAAGTTTCAGGAAGATGGTAAACCATTCGCATTGGTTTACTGGTCAAGAGATCCCGATGGTAGTCAACACAACCAGGGTGATAGTTTAAATACCTTAACACCAGGTATCAATGGCCCTACTTCAAAAGCTGGGGTCAAAAATGCTGATGATAATTTAAAGCAGCTTCTTGACTATCTCAAGAGTACAGGCTTAGACAAGACTACTGATGTCTTTATTACTTCCGACCATGGTTTTTCTACCATCAGTAAACAAGCTATTGATAGCCAAGGGACAAAAACTACAAGTTATGCTGCCACCCAAACTTATGCAGACGTAAATCCGGGATTTCTACCAGTAGGCTTTGTGGCGATTGATTTGGCTCACGATCTCGGTCTACCCTTATACGATCCTAACCCTACAACTCTCCCCCCAGACCTCAACAAGATCCAGTATGCGACTGTCGATGCTACAAAAGGTCAACATTCTGTTTCTGGAAATGGTGTAATTGGTGGTACAGGTCAGGTAATTAATGGCCAACTCGATCCAGGCGCAAAGATAGTTGTAGCTGCCAATGGTGGTTCTGACTTAATTTATTTACCTAATGGCAATGCTGACTTCGCTAAACAGGTAGTGAATTTGCTCTCACAAAAGGACTACATCAGTGGTATTTTTGTAGACGATGCTTATGGAGACATCCCAGGTGCTTTACCTCTGAGTGCGATCGGGCTAAAAGGTGATGCTAAAACACCAGTTCCATCTATTGTGATCAACTTCAAAACCTTTAGCACCGACCCAAATAACCCAAATAACCCTCAAGCTCAGGTAGAGATTGCTGACACAACTTTGCAGCAAGGACAGGGAATGCATGGTAGCTTTGGTCGAGGTGATACCTTCAATAATATGGAGGCTATTGGCCCTGACTTTAAACAAGGCTATGTGGACTATGCACCCGTTAGTAATGCTGATGTAACGCCTACACTTGCTCGGATTCTAGGGTTAGAAATTCCCAGTAATGGCGATTTGAAAGGTCGTGCGATTACAGAAGCACTGGTGGGAGGCCCAGATACAGTTCTCTCCACTAAACAAGTCTTGACTTCAGAAGAAACTACTAATGGTCAAGCAACAATTCTAGATTCTCAGAGTGTAGGCAATACTCAGTACTTTACAGCCGCAGGGTTTGATGGTGGCACTGTTGGACTAACAACACTAGACCTTCAATTTGGTTCTAATAATAGTGATGATGTCACCCTCAAGCCAAATCAAACCTTGTTTACAGGTGACGGAGCAGACTTTGTAGAAGGTAATAAAGGTAACACAATTCTGACTGGGAAGGGAGATGACACGGTGGTGGTTGGCAGTGGTTCCTCAGTGTCCACAGGAGACGGTAATGATCAAGTCTTGATTGGCACAAATGGCCCTGCTAACAACACTAATGCTGATGGTGGTGCTGGTGATGACGAAGTTACCGTAGTTGAAGCCAATGGGAATAACAATTTGTTTGGGGCAGCAGGTAGTGATACTTTGACAGTAGTTGAGGGTTCGCGTCAATTATCCTTCGGTGGCTCAGGTAACGACACCCTCACCAGTAACGGTAGCAATAACCGTCTCTACGGTGGCTCTGGGGATGACAAACTCTTCTCCGGTGTGAATGATTCGCTGTTTGGTGGCGATGGTGATGATGTGCTATTTGCTGGTCAACAGGGCGGCAATCGCCTCAGTGGTGGTACTGGTGCTGACCAATTCTGGATTGCTAATGGTAGTCTGCCTAGCAAGAATATCGTGACTGACTTTGCGATCGGCATTGATAAAATCGGACTTGGTGGTATTGGCGTTAGTCAATTTAGTGCTTTAACACTGTTGCAACAAGGTAGCGACACCTTAGTGAAAACCGGAAATACAGAGTTGGTTTCATTAGTTGGAATTACATCAACTAGCCTTACAGCAAATGATTTCACTTTCTCTGCTAGTGTTGTAGGTTAATGTGAAGTACGACTAGTACAGCATGGCGTAAATCTAGCTACCATCTCAATTAACTAGACAAGTAACTCAGAACAACTGGTTAAAGGTAGGCAAATTTACGCCATAGTGTACTATTTTATTTCTTTCTTTGTGTTTTTCTCTACGAGACGCGGCGCGAATGCATCCTTCTCTAAGGGGAGATGCTAAGGCGAATAGGTTAGCCTGCGACAAGCTATTCTGCGTCTACGTTTTTCTTTCTTATACTTAACACCAACTAATGGCAATGGTAAGCAAGTTCGTAGTAAGCACAAAGCGTCGTTATTTTCTAAGCACTAAAATGCTTACTACAAACCTCAAAACTAGCTTAAGAAAATACTAGGTGATCACAGTTGGCTGTTCCCGTCCTGTGAGTTCGCGGATCTGGGCTATCTCCTGGGCAATATTGATTAAAGAAGCAAGAGCTTGCTGTGGATCAAGGTCATGTTTTGCGGGATCTGGCTCGTAGCTTTCTAGATAAACTCTTAGGGTTGCACCTTGAGTACCCGTACCAGAAAGTCGCACCACAATGCGGGAGCCATCAGTAAAGCCAATGCGAACACCCTGTTTTTCGCTAACGCTGCCATCAACAGGGTCGGTATAACTAAAATCATCACTGTATTCAACTTGATAGTTACCGAATTGCTTACCTTTGAGAGTTGGCAATAAAGAACGCAGTCTTTCTATTAAAGTGTTGCCTTGCTCTGTCTGTATCTCTTCATAGTCATGGCGGGAGTAATAATTGCGTCCATAAGTCTGCCAGTGTTCTCGTACAATCTGCTCAACAGATTGCTGCCGAACTGCTAGGATATTTAGCCAAAACAGCACAGCCCATAGCCCATCTTTTTCGCGGATATGGTTAGAGCCAGTACCAAAACTTTCTTCACCACAGAGAGTAGCTTTACCCGCGTCTAAGAGATTGCCGAAAAACTTCCAGCCAGTGGGTGTTTCATAGGATTCAATGCCAATCTGAGCAGCCACTCGATCTACTGCTTGGCTAGTAGGCATTGATCGCGCTACTCCGGCTAAACCCTCACTATAACCAGGGACTAGCTTGGCGTTTGCGGCTAATACTGCGAGGCTATCGCTAGGTGTGACAAAGAACTTACGCCCTAAGATCATATTGCGATCGCCATCTCCATCAAAAGCTGCTCCAAAATCTGGCGCATTCTCTGCGTACAAAATATCCACCAACTCATGGGCATAAACTAAATTTGGGTCAGGGTGTGCGCCCCCAAAGTCTTCTAGGGGTTTACCATTCTGCACAGTTCCCACTGGTGCGCCCAAACGTTGCTCAAAAATGGTATGGGCATAAGGGCCAGCCACCGCATGTAAAGCATCGATGCTAAACCGAAAATTTCCAGAGATGAACAGTTGGTGAATCCGTTCAAAATCAAACAACGACTCCATTAACTCTTGATAATCCTGTACGGAGTCAATCACCTCAACTACCATCTCTCCCAAATGTGACTCACCCAAAGTTTCTAAATCTACATCTGGTGCTTCTAAAATTTGGTAGCTATCAATCACTTTAGTGCGATCGTAGATAGCCTCTGTCACTTTTTCCGGTGCTGGGCCGCCGTTGCTAATGTTATATTTCACACCAAAGTCACCATTTGGCCCGCCTGGATTATGGCTAGCAGATAAGATGATGCCACCAAAAGCCTGGTACTTGCGAATAATCGCGGAAGTTGCAGGAGTAGACAAAATCCCCCCTTGACCAACTTTAATCCGTCCAATGCCATTGGCCGCAGCCATTTTCAAAATGATTTGAATGGCTTGGCGATTGTAATAACGACCATCACCACCCAGGACTAGGGTTTGAAAGCGCAAGTCCCCTACAGAATCGAAGATGGATTGAATAAAATTTTCTAGGTAGTGGGGCTGTTGAAAAACCCTAACTGCTTTCCGCAGCCCAGAAGTACCAGGCTTTTGGTCGCTTAAGGGAGTGGTAGAGACTTGATGGATGTTCATAGATGTTTAACAAGACATTTTTCTTTTACAGCTTTACATAAGTTTGTTACAAAAAAAATTGCCACGAGTCATAAAATTCAACATTGCCCTTAATCCCAGATGATGACGCATTAAACACGCGGTAGAATAGTTACTCCAGTCGGTGTAAATGCTCAAGCGATCGCAGCATTCAAAAAAATAAATATGTATTTACATCTGCAACCAATAACACTCAGCGATTTATCTAGACGCGATCGCAATATCTTAATCCGAATTTGGGAGAAGGAGAAACCATGTCCTGTATAGAGCAGCCTCTTCTCTAGGTTATGCCAACGAGTCCGCGCACTCCTGCAAAGAAGCAAGCAACGCACGGTGTTTGGTAGAGAACGTTTGGAGTCTCCCCAAGTGGATAAATTGCGTGTGCAGTATAAGTAACGTAGCAATTGTAACAATTTTATTGAACATCATATAACTAAACCGTGTTGATTCATCGGCTGGGAAAATCACTGTTTTCCTTGCTCCTTAAGGCATTACTTCTTCTTACCCTCTCAAAATAAGCGAACATACAGTTAATACTCCCATTGCAAACATCTCTAAAGTTTTAATTTTCAATGAAGATGTATTGGAAATAACTACGATTTTGAGGAAATAGGTCAGAATAGGAGAACTAAATCTTAAAGTCAGTACCCTTTCATACAAACATTGTAAGATTGCGGCATAATTTGTTGCGAAATTTGTCTTTTAATATAACTTAAAAGCTTACAAGCTAACTATAAATTATAAGTAAAAATACCAATGGTTAAACATATAAAACCTTTAACATCCTTGCGTGGTATTGCAGCTATATTAATTGTCATACATCATTATGTTAGGTTTCTTATACCTAATTTAGGTATGAGTATAACTTCATATAGTAAATTTTTCTCTAATGGATATTTATGTGTTGATTTCTTCTTTATTTTGAGCGGTTTTATTTTAACTCATGTTTATGCTAACAATTTCACAACAAAAGTTAGTATTTCTAACTACCGAGCATTTTTATATTCAAGATTTACTAGACTTTATCCTTTACATATATTCATAATTCTTTTGTTTTTAGGGGTTGAGTTTTTGAAATTAGGATTTCTATTATTAAAAAGTAAACCAATTTTTGACGCTGCCAATCAATCTTCGCTTCCCTTTACTGGTACTCAAAACATTGTTGCTCTTTTTAGTAACATTTTTATGATTCAAGCCTTAGATTTAAATTCTCCACCATTATTTGGAGATAAAACGTATTGGAATGAGCCTGCATGGTCAATCAGTGCAGAATGGATTACATACTTACTGTTACCTTTATTATTATTTTTCTTATTGAAGCTTCCAAAAATATATGATTTAGTGATTTATCTAAGTTCATTGATATGTTTACTATTTTTAATAAAATTCACCTATGGACATCTGGATTTTATCGGTATACCTTCAATAGGTAGATGTACTTTAGAAGGGATAATTGGGATTCTTACTTATAAAGTTTACCGTAATATTAATTATCGAAAATATCTAGGACTGAACTTTACTGTAATTTTCTCATTGTTATGGATATTAATTGTGATGCATTATGATTATCAGGATATATTAATAATCCCAGCGTTTTCCCTTTTGATTTTATCTGTTTCTATCAATACGAAAAATAACAACATTATCTTAAATACACTAAATTCCTCGTTACTAATTTATCTCGGAACAATATCTTATTCTATTTACATGGTTCACTGGTTTATTCAAAAATCTATATCGTTAATATACAAAAGTATCTTTCATGTAAATTTTGGAACAAACTTTAATATTTTTCAGTCAGTAATAATTCTGGTTTTGTATATTTTAGTAGTTACATTCACTGCATCGCTAACCTATAAATTTGTTGAGTTAAAAATGCAGCATTACTTAAAAACCACACGTTTTGCAAAAGAATATATTTTTTGCGGAAATTAAAAAATATGAAATCAATAACCGATCCATTGGCTAAAAATAAAAATGAAATACTGGCAAATGAGCCTCAAACCTCACTATCAGAAAATAACTTAAAACGAGATAATTTAACATTAGATATCTTTAAAGAATCTGAAAACAACCTAATTGACGAATGTAATTATCCTCAGAAAGCGTGTATTCATCAATTGTTTGAAGCACAAGTAGAACTGACACCTGATGCTATAGCCGTGGTGTTTGAAGACCAACAGTTAACCTACCGTGAGTTGAATATCAAAGCCAATCAACTAGCACAATACTTACAAAATTTAGGTGTAGGGTCTGATGTCCTTGTTGGCATCTGTGTAGAACGCTCCATAGAAATGATAGTGGGATTGTTGGGTATTCTCAAGGCGGGTGGAGCCTATGCACCACTTGACCCAAATTATCCAGTTGAGCGCCTCGCTTTTATCTTAGAAGATGCTCAAGTTTCAGTATTGCTAACACAAAAACACTTATTAAATAATCTTCCTCAAAACCATACTCAAATTTTATGCCTTGATTCTGACAAAGAAATCCTATCTCAATACAGTTCAGAAAACCCCACCAGTTCAGTAACATCTGAAAACCTGGCTTATATAATTTATACTTCTGGTTCTACAGGTAAACCCAAAGGTGTATTAATTAATCACTCCAATGTTGTGCGCTTATTTAAAGCTACTGAACATTGGTATCACTTTAATCAAGAAGATGTATGGACGCTGTTTCACTCCTTTGCCTTTGACTTTTCTGTGTGGGAAATTTGGGGTGCATTAATTTACGGCGGACGGTTAGTTGTGGTGCCATATTTAGTTAGCCGTTCTCCTGAAGCCTTCTATGAATTACTTTGCAAAGAAAAAGTTACAGTTCTCAATCAAACTCCTTCAGCTTTCCAACAATTAATCCACACAGAACGGACAATTGCTGATTCTGGGAACTTAGCTCTGCGTTGGGTAATCTTTGGTGGGGAAGCATTAGAAATTCAAAGCTTAAAGCCTTGGTTTACTCGTCACGGGTATGAGTCTCCAAAGTTGGTAAATATGTACGGTATTACAGAAACTACCGTTCATGTTACCTATCGTCCAATAACAGAAGATGACTTGAGGCCAGGAGCAGGGAGTGTGATTGGTTGTCCAATTCCTGACTTGCAATTGTATCTGCTAGATGAGCATAAACAGTTAGTTACCGTTGGTGTTCCTGGTGAAATGTATGTGGGTGGTGCAGGTTTAGCTCGTGGCTATCTCAATCGTCCCGATTTGACTGCGAAAGCTTTTATTGCTAATCCCTTAAGTAACAATCCGCAGGCGCGGCTTTATAAAACAGGTGATTTAGCAAGATATCTACCCAATGGAGATATAGAATATCTCGGTCGCATTGACCATCAGGTGAAGATTCGTGGCTTCCGAATTGAACTAGGGGAAATTGAAAGAGAAATTGCTCAACATCCTGAAGTTCGCGAAACTGTCGTTCTTGCTCGCCAAGAAGAAACAGGCGAAAAGCAGTTAGTTGCTTATGTTGTTCCTCATCAGAACAGTAGCTACATATCCAATCAATTGCGTAGCTTCTTAGAGCAGCGACTACCTGATTATATGGTGCCATCAGCTTTTGTGTTATTAGAATCAATGCCTTTGACTGTAAACGGCAAATTAGATAGACAGAAATTGCCAGCACCAAGTAGAGAACGTCCGCAACTAGAACAAGCGTATATTTCACCCCAAAGCGATTTAGAGCGTCTGCTGGCGGGTATTTTGTCAGATTTGCTCAAAATCGATCGCATTGGAATTGATGATAATTTCTTTGATTTGGGAGCAACTTCAATCTCAATTCTGCAAGTTGCAGTACGAGTACAACAAGAACTTGGTATTGAGCTACCTACTGTGAAGCTATTTCAGTATTCAACGATTGGCTCTTTAGCAAAATATTTAGATTCAAACCAGCATAGCCAACCGTCTTCTGACAAGCTGCAAAATCGCGCCCAACGTCAACAAGCAGCTCGTAATCGTCGCCGTAATCATCAACAAGGTGTTTAAGCAATGGTAAATATGCAAGCATCCGAGAACCAAGATCCTATTGATGGTATTGCCATTATTGGCATGGTGGGAAGATTTCCTGGTGCTGGAAATGTCGATGAGTTGTGGCGCAATCTATGTGAGGGATTAGAGTCAACGACTTTTTTTGAAGATGAAGAACTAGATCCTAGTATTGACCCGAACCTTTGCAAAGATCCTAGCTACGTAAAAGCTAGAGGAATCATTTCTGGGGGAGAAACCTTTGATGCCGCATTCTTTGGTATTAATCCCCTAGAAGCTGTGGTTATGGACCCACAGGCAAGAGTTTTTCTAGAGTTGGTTTATGAAGCTCTAGAAAATGCTGGTTATGAATCAGAGTCTTTTGAGGGTTTGATTGGTTTGTACGCTGGTTGTGGGCAAAATACTTATTTTGCTAACCACATTGCTGGACGTATGGAAATTGTCGATCGCATCGGTGAGTTCCAGACGATGTTAGCCAATGAAAAAGACTTTTTAACTACTCGTGCTGCTTATAAGCTCAACCTCAAAGGCCCAGCCGTCAGCGTCAATACAGCCTGTTCCACTTCTTTAGTAGCAGTCATTCAGGCTTGCCAAGCCTTAACCAGCTATCAGTGCGATTTGGCTTTGTCCGGTGGTGTATCTATGACTACACCTCAAAATAGCGGTTATCTAGCACAAGAAGGCAGTATGCTCTCTGGGGATGGGCATTGTCGTCCCTTTGATGCCAACGCTCAGGGCACAATGTTCAACAATGGCGCAGGACTAGTTGTCCTCAAGCGCTTAGAAGATGCACTCAATGATGGCGATCGCATCTATGCTGTAATTCGCGGTTCTGGTATCAATAATGACGGTGCTGATAAGGTAAGCTTTACGGCTCCCAGTGTCGATGGACAAGCAGAAGCGATTGCAATGGCGCAAGCTTATGCCAACTTTCACCCAGAAACTATCTCTTATATTGAAGCTCACGGTACAGCTACACCTTTAGGCGACCCGATTGAAATTGAAGCGCTGACGCAAGCATTTCGTATACATACAGATGCTAAACAATTTTGTGCAATCGGCTCTCTTAAAAGCAATATCGGGCATTTAGTTGCGGCGGCTGGGGTCGCAGGGTTAATTAAAACCGCTCTCGCCCTGCATTATAAAAAGATTCCACCTAGTTTAAATTTTGAGGCTCCCAATCCTAAGATTGACTTTGCCAACAGCCCATTTTATGTAAATACCGAACTAGCTGAATGGTTAGAGGGTGAAACTCCGCGACGAGCCGGCGTGAGTTCCTTTGGTGTCGGCGGGACTAATGCTCATATTGTGCTAGAAGAAGCGCCACAAACCCAAAGTTCAGGATCTTCTCGCCCACAACAGCTATTGTTGCTCTCGGCAAAAACTAGTAAAGCTTTAGAAACTGCAACAGTAAATTTGCAGCAGCATTTACAATACAATGCCGAAATTAATTTAGCTGATGTTGCTTATACTTTACAGCGAGGGCGCAAAGCTTTTAACTACAGACGCAGTATAGTTTGTCACGATATCACAGATGCGATCACAGCCCTGCAATCTTTAGATCCAAATCAAGTAAATACCCGTCATCTAGAAATCCGCAATCCAGCCGTTGTTTTCATGTTCCCCGGACAAGGGTCGCAATATGTGAACATGGGACTGAATCTCTACAACCGCGAACCTGTGTTTCAGGAGGCAGTAGATGAATGTGCTGAAATCCTTAAACCTTTGCTGGGCAAGGATTTACGAGAAATACTGTATCCAGTCGCAAGCGATTGCGAAACTGCGGCTATTTCTCTGCGGCAAACCTGCTGTACCCAACCAGCATTGTTCGTCATTGAATACGCATTAGCGCAACTATGGCAAAGTTGGGGAGTCAAGCCCCAAGCCATGATTGGGCACAGTATTGGCGAATTTGTTGCCGCCTGTATAGCAGGTGTATTTACCTTAGCAGATGCGCTGACATTGGTGGCAACTCGCGGTCGCTTAATGTGGGAATTACCGCCAGGGGCAATGCTCTCAGTGCGTTTACCAGCCAAAGAGGTAGAGCCGCGATTGAGTGCAGAAATTGCGATCGCTGCAATTAATGGCCCTTCCCTGTGTGTAGTTTCTGGCCCCACAGAGGCGATCGCGGCTCTGCAAAAACAACTAGAAAGCGAAGAAGTTGTCTGTCGCCATTTACACACTTCCCACGCTTTCCACTCTCCGATGATGGATAGCATCATTCACCCCTTTGCAGAGGTAGTTGGAAAGGTTAAATTATCACCACCCCAAATTCCCTTTGTTTCTACAGTTACCGCCGACTGGATTACAGCCCAGCAAGCAACCGATCCGATGTATTGGGCTACACATCTACGCCAGACTGTGCGATTTGCCGAAGGCGTACAAACTCTATGGCAGCAGCCAGAACGCGTGCTGTTAGAGGTGGGGCCGCGAATCACAACGACGACCTTAGCCCGCCAACAAGCAAAAGATATTAAACAACAGATTACAGTTGCTTCTTTAAGTGATAACGCTGAGAATGAAGCCGAATGGACAGCATTACTCAAGGCAGTAGGACAACTGTGGTTATCAGGAGTATCTATTGACTGGAGGAACTTTTATCAAAGAGAAACGCGACAACGAATTCCTCTGCCTACTTATCCCTTTGAACGCCAACGCTTCTGGATTGATCCTTCACCTCATCCTAATCGTGCAGAAACTTCTAAACTTCCAAATCCTCAGTTATTAGAAAAGGCTCAAACTATGACAACATCCCCTCAGCAAAAGCTTATTCCACTGCTCAAAGAAACTATCGAAGAAACTTCAGGATTGGAAATTGCTAGTGTTGACGACTCGACAACGTTTTTAGAAATGGGATTAGATTCCTTATCTCTGACGCAAGTTGGGCTAGCTTTGAAGAAAAAATTTAAAGTTAAAGTCACACTGAGGCATTTACTAGAAATTTGCCCAAATTTAGGAACATTGGCTGACTTCATTAATCAAGGCTTGTCTCCTGAAGCTTTATCTGCACTAGGATTAACAGAAACCGTTGCAAACGCCATTCCAGAAGCACCATTGCCAGAACCTGTAACCACATCACCCACTTTAGTAGTGCATGAAGTTCATACCAATGGATCTGCACCTCAGATTTCTCCCCAACCTGCTGCATCTAGTGTTCTAGAAAACGTGATTAATCAGCAGCTACAAATCATGAGCCAGCAATTGGCGCTATTGGGTAACAACAGTCAATCTGTAACAATTCCAGTTGTAGCTGCGGCGACATCTCAAAATAATCATATCAAGCCACAAAATACTGTATCTATCCTCCCAACCCAAACCAGCAAAGAATCAGCATTGGTAGATACAGAGTCAAATGGTGCTAAAAAGCCCTTTGGTGCGGCAGCTCGAATTGAAAAGACCCAGACTAAAACCTTGACAGCGCAACAACGCACTCATCTAGACAAGATTATCCAAAGATATACACAACGGACTCAAAAATCCAAAGAATTTACTCAATCTCATCGCCCTTATTTAGCAGATCCAAGAACTGTTTCTGGCTTTAACCCGACGATGAAAGAGATGGTTTATCCCATCGTGGTGTCTCGTTCATCAGGTTCTAAACTTTGGGATGTTGATGGCAATGAATATGTCGATTTAAGCAACGGCTTTGGCTTGAATTTATTTGGTTGGTCGCCACCTTTCATTACTGAAGCAATTGAAGCACAACTGAAACTCGGCATGGAAATTGGGCCGCAAACTCCCTTAGTTGGAGAAGTGGCGCGGCTAATGTGTGAGGTAACAAACTTTGACCGAGTAGCCTTTTGCAACACAGGTTCAGAAGCAGTTCTAGGAGCGATGCGGATGGTACGCACCATCACAGGACGCAACTTAATCGCCATCTTTTCTGGAGCTTATCACGGTATTTTGGATGAAGTAATTGTTCGGGGTACAAAGAAACTCCGGTCAATTCCAGCTGCTCCTGGTATCCCACCTGAGATGGTAGAAAACATTTTGGTGTTAGAGTATGGTTCGCCTGAGTCTCTAGAAATCCTCAAAAATCGGGCTGATGAGTTAGCAGCAGTGATGGTGGAATCTGTGCAAAGCCGTCGCCCTGAATACCAACCCAAGGAATTCCTCCACCAATTGCGTAATTTCACTGAAAAAGCTGGTATTGCTCTGATTTTCGATGAAATTGTTACCGGATTCAGAATTCATCAAGGTGGCGCTCAAGCACATTTCGGTATAAAGGCTGATATCGCAACCTACGGCAAGATTGTGGGCGGTGGGCTACCAATTGGAGTCATTGCTGGCAAATCACAATATATGGATGCTCTAGATGGTGGGTTTTGGCAGTTTGGGGATGACTCCGTTCCAGAGGTAGGCGTGACTTACTTTGCTGGCACCTTCGTCCGCCATCCTCTAGCACTAGCAGCCGCCAAAGCAGTACTTCAACATTTAAAACAAAGTGGCCCCAGCTTGCAGCAAAATCTCAATGCAAGAACCGATAAGTTTGTAGCGGAACTCATGGGTTATTTCCAGCAAGTTCAAGCACCGTTCACAGTTTATAATTTTGGCTCCCTCTTTATGGTGAAGCCTTTACCAGAGTTCCCCTACGGAGATTTGCTGTATTACTTGCTCCGGGATAAAGGAGTACATATTTGGGATCACCGTCCTTGCTTCTTGACCACAGCCCATTCCGAAGCTGATCTGGCTTTAGTAATGGCAGCTTTTAAAGAGACTATTGCCGAAATGCAGTCTGCTGGCTTCTTGTCTGCACCAACTATAGAAGTAACAAATCGCGAAGTTAGCAATAACAGTCTACGTAATCGTCCTCCACAACCTGATGCCAGATTAGGACGAGATCCCGAAGGAAACCCCGCCTGGTATATTCCCGACACCGAACGACCTGGCAAATATCTACAAGTCGCCAGTGTTTCCTAAAGTGTTTTGAAACAGCCATTTTTCTCGAAACAGTAGCAAAAAATTTTCCGATATTAAGGTTTTGATATGACTTTGATAGCTTCGTTTGATAAAAATAATTTCACACAGCTAAGACAAAAAAGGGTAAAGCAGCTAAAGCAAAGTTTCAAAAAAATTGTCACAAAAGTCCCAATCTTATCAGATTACTACCAATACTATTGGTTATTTAACCAAAACATTACTGCGTGTCGAGGTATACATAATACATTTGCAGATGCGTTACAAGCAACTCCTAAAGGTGCTAAGGCTGGCTATAACCAACCTGAAATTCATAATCACCGTTCAGTAGCAAAGTTGACCACTACTTGGGAGCCAGATCAGTTCAATCCCCAAGATTATCCGGTTCTTATCTGGCTTGCATCTGCATTCGCTAACAGCTCAACTATTTTTGACCTGGGCGGTAATGTAGGACATGCTTATTATACTTACAAAAAATTTCTGCAATATCCTAATGATCTCCGATGGAAAGTCTGTGATGTATTAGAGGTGATTAAAGCGGGAGAACAATTGGCAAGAAAAGCCGATAACCCAGGTTTGTCTTTTACAGCGCAATTTGCAGATGCTGAAGGTGCAGAAATATTACTCACTTGCGGTACTTTGCAATATATAGAACCATCACTGTCTGAAATGTTGGGACAGTTGAAGACAAAACCACGGCATATCTTGATTAACCGAGTACCATTTTACGATGGGGAAACGTTTATCACATTACAAAATATTGGCTACGCTTTTTGCCCATATAAAATCCAGAATCGCGCTGAGTTTATTGCATCTTTAGCCTCAATTGGCTACGAATTAATCGATACTTGGACATTGAACCGTAGCTGTTATATTCCGTTTCATCCTGAGCGTTTTGTACGTAACTATTACGGTTTTTATCTACGACTTATTGAACCTCAATAGTTTGTCAAGACAGATTGAAATTGCACCACACTGAATAAACTGAGAAAATAAGAGATTTTTATGAGCTTATCACCTGTAGATTACCAATCTAGATTAAATGCTGTTGATTTCGATCCATTTTCAGGTGGAGAGTTATTATTAACTGCCCCTGCAACCGAATCTCAAAAAGAAATTTGGGCTTCTGTACAAATGGGAGACAGTGCCAATTGTGCTTATAACGAGTCCCAATCTCTGCGACTAAAAGGAAACCTTGATGTAGAATCTCTCCAGTCTGCTGTGCAACAGTTAGTCCAACGTCATGAAGCACTACGGACAACCTTTAGCACAGATGGTAATACACTCTGCATTGTTGCGTCCCTGAAAATAGAAATCCCCGTCATTGATGTTTCTGGTTTAGAGCCACAAGAGCAAGAGACAAAAATAGCTAGTATCTGGCAACAAGAGGTAGAGCAACCATTTGATTTAGAACATGGGTCTCTATTTCGGGCAAAAATTGTCAAATTGCATTCGCAAGAGCATTTAGCCATTTTAACTGCCCATCACATTATTTGTGATGGTTGGTCATGGGCAGTATTGATGCCAGATTTAGGTAAACTCTACTCTGCCTTGCAACAGGGTATTGTTCCTGAATTGGAAGAACCAGACTACTTCAGTGAATATGCGATCTTGCAGGAAGAAGAGGCCCAAAGTGTAGAAGCGATCGCTATAGAACAATACTGGTTAGATCAATTCTCCGATTCTGTGCCTGTGCTAGATTTCCCCAGCGATCACCCTCGTCCATTATTTAGAACTTTTAATGCTGCGCGTGAAGATTGGCGTTTAAATCCCGAACTAGTTGTCAAACTGAAACAACTAGGAACAAAACTTGGTTGTAGCTTTATGACTACCATCTTGTCAGGATTCGAGGTGTGGCTTCACCGCCTAACAGGACAAGACGACGTAGTGGTGGGAATTTCAGCAGCAGGACAAGCTGCTTTAGGACAGTATAATCTCGTTGGACATTGTGTTAATTTACTACCTTTGCGTAGCCGGATTAATGGAGAAAAATCCTTTAGTGACTACTTGCAAACGCGCCGCTCTGCTGTATTAGATGCCTACGACCACCAACAATTTACCTTTGGCAGTCTGGTCAAAAAATTAGTGTTTCCACGGGATTCTAGTCGTATTCCCTTAGTACCTATCACCTTTAATCTCGATCAGGGCTTGGACGGAAACAGTTTACCATTTGCAGGGCTGGAGGTAGAGTTTTTCTCTAATCCTCGCGCATTTGAGAATTTTGAAATATTTATCAATGCTACAGAATTACGTGGCCAGCTGACCCTGGAATGTCAGTACAACACCAACTTATTTGATGCTGATACTATCCGTCGCCGAATGGCAGAGTTTGATACTCTCTTAGCAAGTATAGTTGCTAACCCTAATCAAATTATTGCCAAATTGTCAATCTTGCCAACAACTGAGCAACAGTTGTTAGCAGCATGGAACAATACTCAAACAGCTTATCCTGAAGATAAATCGATTCATCAGCTGTTTGAAACTCAAGTCGAGCAAACACCAGATGCGATCGCTGTTGTGTTTCAAAATCAACAACTGACTTATCTGGAACTTGACCAGCGTGCCAATCAGCTTGCTCATTATCTGCAAACCTTGGGAGTCAAGCCGGGAGTGCTAGTTGGCATCTCCTTGGAACGGTCAACAGAAATAGCGATCGCTCTATTAGGTGTACTCAAGACGGGTGGCGCTTATGTCCCCTTAGACCCCACCTATCCCAAAGAACGCTTGACCTTCATGCTTGATGATGCTCAAGTCTCCGTGTTACTTACCCAAGCTAACCTACTTGATTTAGTAAAAAATCAGGTAGAGGTAGTTTGTTTGGACACAGATAAAGAAAAAATTGCCCATTATCCAACTCACAAACCCGCTTACCTAGCAACTACTGAGAATCTCGCTTACGTCATCTACACTTCTGGCTCCACAGGAACACCCAAGGGAGTAAAAGTTTCTCATCAAAATGTTGTCAATCTCCTGGCAAGTATGCGTGAGCAACCAGGGTTGACACGGCAAGATATTCTGCTATCTGTCACCACTCTTTCCTTTGATATTGCCGTTCTGGAAATATTCTTGCCGTTAATCGTGGGGGCAACTACTCTGATAGTCAGCCGTGAGGTGGCTACAGATGGCGAGAAACTGCTCAAAACTCTCAACAATTCAGGAATAACAGTCATGCAGGCCACTCCTGCAACCTGGCGATTGTTGCTGGCGGCTGGCTGGCAAGGTTCCAAACAACTCAAGATTCTCTGCGGTGGAGAAGCATTACCACCTACTTTAGCTAAGGAACTGGTGAATCGTGCCCACAGTGTCTGGAATATGTACGGGCCAACCGAAACAACAATCTGGTCTACCTGTTATCAAATAAAAGCAGACGGAATCCCTCTGATTGGTCAGCCCATCGCCAATACTGAAATTTATCTATTAGATGCTTATCAGCAGCCCGTGCCTGTAGGAGTTCCTGGTGAACTTTATATCGGTGGTGCAGGTGTAGCGCTGGGTTATTTAAATAGACCTGAGCTAACTACAGAACGCTTTATTTCCAACCCATTCAGCCAAGAACCTCATGCTCGACTCTATAGAACAGGTGATTTAGTTCGTTATCGCACCGATGGCAATCTTGAGTATCTGCAACGAATTGACAATCAGTTGAAAATTCGCGGTTTTCGGATTGAATTGGGTGAGATTGAAGCGGTGATGGCTCAATATCCTGCTGTGAAAGAAGCTGTGGTTATTGTGCGAGAAGATATCCCAAATGAGAAAACATTAGTTGGTTATCTAGTTCCAAATACACCATCGCCAGTTAAGTCTTTAGCGGAGTCTGCTAGCAGTACTCAACATATTCAAGCTTGGAATCAAAGGTGGGACTTACTGTCTAAACCAGAATCTTTACAAGACCAGACTTTAGGTAATGCTTATGCCAATAGCCCCATACAACAGCAAGCAGAAAATAATCAGCTAATTCCACAATTACGCCAGTTCTTGAAGGAAAAGCTACCAAATTATATGGTGCCTACAACCTTTGTAACGCTGGATGCGATGCCCCTTACTCCTAATGGCAAAGTAGATCGGAAGGCTCTACCAATACCCGATTTTGCTCGTCCAGAACTGAGCGAGAGTTATGTTGCACCCCGCACCTTGGTTGAACAGCAGATTGCTGGCATTTGGGCACAAGTCCTCAACTTAGAAAATATTGGCATTCACGACAACTTCTTTGAGTTAGGAGGACATTCAGTACTAGCGATTCAAGTTACTTCGCGGTTGCGTCAAACCTTTCAAGTAGAAATACCTTTATTCAACTTATTTGAAGTACCAACTGTCGCTGATTTAGCTGAACGAATTGAAACACTACAATGGGCGGCGCAAAATTCTCAAGCTTCTCAGATCGAGACGATAAGCGACTATGAAGAGGGACAACTATGAAAACCATTCATCAGTTTTTATCAGAACTACGTCATCTAGATGTGAAATTATGGGTCGAAGACGGTAGCTTGCGCTATCGAGCCGCTAAGGAGAGCTTGACACCAGATTTACTGGCACAGATGCGAGAACGGAAAGCCGAAATCCTAGAATTTCTCCTCCAGGCTAACTCTGCTAGTAGTAACAATCTTCCTCGGATATTACCGACCATCAGAGATAATAAACTCCCTCTCTCTTTTGCTCAACAACGCTTATGGATCTTAGAACAATTTGATCCTGGTAACTCTCTCTACAATGTACCCTTAGCCTATCGCTTCACAGGTTCACTTAATGTTGTACTACTGGAGCAATGTCTAGTTGAAATCGTCCGCCGCCACGAAATCTTACGAGTTACCTTTACATCAACAGATGGGCAGCCCAGCCAAATCATATCTCCAGATATAACCCTGAATCTGCCGCTTCTCGATTTGAGTCACTTGCCTCTAGAACAGCGAGAAATTGAAGACAAAAAACTGGCTGCCTTGGAAGCTCAACAACCCTTCGATTTGGTGGAAGGGCCATTGTTTCGCTTTCAACTGCTACGCCTAACTGAAAAGGAGCATATACTGCTCCTGACCCTGCATCATATTATTGCGGATGGCTGGTCTTCAGAGGTTTTCTTTCAGGAAATCACAGCACTCTATGAAGCCTTTGCTGCTGGCAAATCTTTCCCATTACCGGAATTACCTATCCAGTATACTGACTACGCTCACTGGCAACGTCAGTGGTTGCAAGGTTCAGTCCTAAAATCTCAGCTTGATTATTGGAAGCAGCAGCTAAGTGGCAATATACCTATACTAGAACTGCCCAGCGATCGTCCACGGCCACCTGTCCAAACTTACTCAGGCGAAATCTGCCGTCAAATGCTACCACAAGAGTTGACTGATGCCCTCAAGGCTTTGAGTCAGCAGTCAGGCGTAACACTGTTCATGACTTTATTAGCAGCCTTCAAGGTATTGCTCTATCGCTATACAGGACAAGAGGATATTCTTGTTGGCTCCCCAATTGCCGGTCGCAACCAGGTAGAAACCGAAGGATTGATGGGTTTATTTGTCAATACCTTGGTAATGCGGACTGACCTTTCCGGCAATCCCAGTTTTCGGGCAATACTCGATCAAGTGCGTCAGGTAGCATTAGGTGCTTACGATCACCAGGATTTACCTTTTGAAAAACTGGTGGAAGAACTCAAACCAGAACGCGATCGCAGTCATTCACCACTGTTTCAGGTAATGTTCGCCATGAACCCCCCTTGGACAAAGGGAGCAGAGCGAGAACTACCAGGTTTGAAAATTGCCTCCACCTTTGGATACACCCACAGTGGTACGACGAAATTTGATTTAACCCTGGTGATGCGGGATACAGGCAAAGGATTGAGAGCTTCCTTTGAATACAATACTGACCTATTCGATGCAGCCACGATCGCTCGGATGCTTGGACATTTCCAAACAATGCTTACAGGTATTCTTGCTAATCCAGAGCAACGCATCTCGGAGTTACCTCTATTAACACCACCTGAAGGGCAGCAGTTACTTGTAGAGTGGAACAATACTGAAACCGACTATCCGAAACAGGCTTGTATTCATCAGCTGTTTGAGGCACAAGTTGAAAGTACACCAGATGCGGTAGCAGTTGTATTTGCAGGACAAGAACTGACATACCAACAGTTGAACAAACAAGCCAATCAGTTAGCACACCATTTGCAAAGCCTGGGTGTAGGGCCAGAGGTAATGGTGGGATTATGTGCAGAGCGATCGCTCGAAATGATAGTCGGGTTACTGGGTATTCTCAAAGCAGGTGGAGCTTATGTTCCTTTAGATCCCATGTACCCCCAAGAGCGCCTGAGCTTGATGTTAGAAGATGCTCAAGTAAAAATCTTGCTCACTCAACGGCATCTAATCGAAAAACTACCTGTGTGTGGAGCAAAGGTGGTTTATTTAGATAGTGATGCTGAAGCGATGTCTACGACGGTCACTGAGCGTTGGTCATTGAGCGTAGCCGAAATGAGCCGAGGTGCGGGCTACGCCTACGCTCAATATAGTCAGGAGAATACAGTTACCCAAACTACCCCTGAAAACTTAGCTTATGTAATCTACACATCTGGTTCTACAGGCATCCCCAAAGGTGTTACCGTCGTACATCGGGGTGTCGTGCGCTTGGTCAAAGACACCAATTACATTAATATAGGTGCGGAAAATGTATTTTTACAGTTAGCGCCCATATCCTTTGATGCTTCCACTTTTGAAATTTGGGGATGTCTCCTCAACGGCGCCAAGCTAGTACTCATGCCACCTCACGCAGTGTCACTACCAGAATTAGCAGCAGCTCTAAAATATTACCGTGTAACGATACTGTGGTTAACAACTGGTCTTTTCAACCTGATGGTAGATGAGTATGTTGAAGAATTGAAACAAGTTCGCCAACTTTTAGCTGGTGGAGATGTTTTATCTGTCCCTCACATCCAAAAACTTTTGCAAGCAGGCGGAGATTGTCGCCTAATTAATGGCTATGGGCCAACGGAAAACACAACTTTTACTTGTTGCTATTCTTTAGACAGCAATACTAAAATTAATGCTTCGGTTCCCATTGGTCGCCCTATTTCCAATACACAAACTTACATACTGGATAACAACTTACAGCCTGTACCGATTGGTATACCAGGTGAGTTATATATTGGCGGTGATGGTTTAGCTAGGGGTTATCTCAATCGACCAGAATTAACCACCGAAAAGTTTATTTTCAACCCCTTTAAAAATGTAGAATCTCAATCGGAGCGTCTGTATAAAACTGGCGATTTAGCTCGTTACTTGCCAGATGGCAATATTGAGTTTATCGGGCGTTTAGACCATCAAGTAAAGATTCGTGGCTTCCGTATTGAGTTGGGAGAAATTGAGGCAATGCTGGGTCAACACTCAGCAGTACAAAAAAATGTCGTTGTTGTTAGAGAAGATGTTCCTGGCAATAAATTGATCGTTGCTTATCTTGTTCCTCAGCCAGGTGAAACTATTGTTAGGGATGAAATACACAGCTTTCTCAAGGAAAAGCTGCCCGATTATATGTTGCCTTCTGCGTTTGTCATACTAGACTCTCTGCCACTTAATGCTAATGGCAAAGTTGATCGCAAAGCCTTGCCAGTGCCTAACTTCACTAATGTTGAGATAGAAAAAACCTTTGCCACAGCAGAAGATTCATTGCAACTTCAGTTAACTAAAATCTGGGAAAATGTTTTAGGCATTCATCCAATTAGCATCAAAGACAACTTTTTTGATTTAGGAGGACATTCACTTCTAGCAATACGCTTGTTTGCTCAAATTAATAAGATATTTGACAAAAATCTACCTACAGCTATCCTCTTTCAAGCGCCTACGATTGAGCAACTAACTAATATTCTCCGCCAAGAAGGATGCTCAACACCTTGGTCTTCATTAATTCCTATTCAACTACAGGGTTCTAAACTGCCTTTTTTCTATATCCATTCACTATACGGTAATCTTTTCCACAGCCGCGAACTACTGGGTAATTTAGATTTAGATCAGCCAGTTTATGGGCTACAAGCACAAGGCTTAGATAGAAAACAGGCTCCTTATAATCGCATAGAAGATATGGCAGCCCACTATATCAAAGAAATACGTACTATTCAACCTCAAGGCCCTTATTTATTAGGTGGCTGGTGTATTGGGGGTACAGTAGCATTTGAAATGGCTAGGCAACTTGAAATACAAGGCGAAAAGGTAGAATTGCTAGCTTTATTTGATTGCTACCCTCCCCAAGTAAAATCAGGTGGAAATATTAAACGTTCTTTCTGGGATAAATTGAAAAAGCGTTTTAGTCATTTCCTAATTAATTGGCAAGACATAATCAAAAGGAATACGAGTCACATTGTTAGCTTAGAACCAAAACAGCAACTCACTTTTTTTGTTGATCGGGTCAATCACAGACTGCAAAATTTTCTGAGGGAAATTGTTTACAAGCTTCACCTGAAGATGCAACGACCTTTACCTATTTCTGTGCTAGATTTAGCTGTTCGAGATGCTAATACTCAAGCACAAAGAGCTTATATAGCTAAAGATTATAATGGTAAGGTAACGCTTTTTTGGGCAATGGAAAGACCCGTAGAAGAGTATTATCTCATGGAGAAGTGGAAAGAATTAGCTACGGGTGGAATAGAAATTTACAAAACTCCTGGTTCGCACGATAGCATCATGTCATTACCCCATGTTTTAGTTTTGTCTAAAAAATTAAATGATTGCCTTAATAATGCTCAGTTAAGTACTTCGCGCCGGATCTCGTAGATCAGATACAGCATTTTGTAACTCAGTAAGTTAAAAAGCTTGGGTCTCAAAGCCACATTTAGAGACTGTTTTGCTTCTGACTTCTGACTCTCCCAACTTCAGCAAACGATCGGAGTTATCTCTGAATTCTGCTTTAGTTATAGCTTTCCAACCTCATCTCGCTTGCGGGATGGGGTTTTTTATTTGCAGATAATAGCTTGATATATATGTCAATGCGATCGCCAATAAAGCCTTTGCATGAGTCCTAAATTGGAATTCACTCAGTTGATTTACTGAGCTATTATCTTGATCTATCCAATACCTGTGTTTCTTATTATACTTTGTTAATAAATTAACTAAATTCAAATAATTACTTAACCAAATAAAATAACCTCACTATGGTAGAGGAACGGGATTCTTTAATCCTGGGCTATTAGATGGACTAGATATTAATTAAACTAGTGAATTTACTGAAGTCAATTGTTTATTTAATTTAATAAATTGGGCGAACAAATAGTAAGCATTAATAAATAAAATTATGACGGAGAAAATCCTGAATTTCGTAGAAGTTCAAACAGATGATACAAATGGTGTCGATGGACTTGCTAGTGACTAATCAATAACAGTCAGCCCCGAAGGCAAAAAGCTATATGCTATACCCTATTATGAATCAAAAATATAAGGGTTTGGGCGGGTTACAACGTGGGGGGAAGAGGGGTTTG
>NZ_JAVRBY020000008.1:161946-188526 GCF_034531035.1 Nostoc sp. DedQUE02
CACCTCCATTATATTTAGCAAGCAGAGCAATTACGACTATCTAGCTTGAGTTGATTGGAGTTCTGAAGTTTGCTCTTCCAAAATTATGACGTAGAAAATCCTGATTTTCGTAGAAGTTCAAAAAGATGATACAAATGGTGTCGATGGTCTTGGTTGTGCCTACTCCATTACCGTCAGCCCCGACGGCAAATACCTCTATGTTGCTGGATATGATGACTCGGCTATAGCAGTGTTTGAGCGGGATACAACCACAGGCCAACTGAGTTTTGTAGAAGTTCAAAAAGATGATACCAATGGTGTCGATGGACTTGCTAGTGCGGCTTCTGTAACTGTCAGCCCCGATGGAAAATATCTTTATGCTGCTGGATATAATGACTCAGAGGTAGCGGTGTTTAAGCGGGATACAACCACAGGCCAACTGAGTTTCGTGGAAGTACAAAAAGATGGCATCAGTAGCGTCGATGGGCTTGGTGGTGTCTACTCTATTACCGTCAGCCCCGACGGCAAATACCTCTATGCTGCTGGATATCAGGACTCGGCGGTGGCGGTGTTTGAGCGCAATCAACAAACAGGCCGGCTGAGTTTTGTAGAAGTTCAAAAAGATGATACAGATGGTGTCGATGGGCTTGGTGGTGCCCTTTCTGTAACTCTCAGTCCCGACGGAAAATACTTCTATGCTGCTGGATATGATGACTCAGCAGTGGCGGTATTTAGTACGCCTTTCAACCATACGCCAGAGGTGGCAAATGAAATTATTGACCAAGAAGCCACCGAAGATAGTGTTTTTAACTTCACAGTCCCAGTTGACACCTTCAGCGATGCGGATGTTGAAGACATCTTGACTTACACTACAACTCTGGAAAATGATGACTTACTACCCACTTGGTTAAAGTTCGATCCTACAACCCTTACCTTCAGTGGTACTCCCAAAAATAAGGATGTAGGTAATCTAAACATCAAAGTCACCGCTAAAGATATTGCTGGAGATGAAGCTAGTGATGTGTTTACGCTTGGGGTTGCCAAGCAAAATGCTCCTACGACTCTATTCACATTAATTACAGGCGATATCTTTAGTGTCAAGACTAAGGTAAAAATTAAAGGCGATAAAGCAAAAATCTCAATCAAGATTAAAACCAGCACTTCTAAAGAGGTGAATGAACTGTGTGTATTTAATGTTGATGATGATGAAGGTAAGATTGACGGCATAGCCCCTGGTGCAGAAGGCTATACCCAAGCTGCTCTTTTGCGCTCCAAGGTGATTTTCTGCTCTCTTGGGAATATGCCCAAGGGTTTCAAGCATGACGACGTGAATAATGTCTTAGAATTTGACTCTGATACTAAACTCCGATTCTATAGCGTATCCAACAGTACTACTCAGGCTGTACTGTCTGGAAAAGCCTCTTTTTCAAGTGTCGTTTTTTCCTCAGCCACAAATACCAACACAGGAGAGGAAGGATTTTCTCTCAACTTCCAAAATTTGGTTGTAACGGTTCAGGCAACAAATCAAAAAGTATCTTTGGGTACAAATTTGCAAGGCAAAAAGGAAGGCGAACTGATAGATTTACGGGGTGTAGGACAATCGGTAAAGGCTGACTTTAAAGTTTATAGAGAAGCTGCATTGAATAACTTTGTCGGTTTTTATCAGGTGGCTGATGAGAATGGTGGCATTGACACCAATGGCGATGGTAAAGCAGATATTCTCGTTGGACAAGCAGGTTATGCCGAAGCTGCTGTGCGTGGGCGTGTTACAGACGTTGACTTGACGGTGAGCAACCAAAATTCGGCAACATCTAACAGCACTTTCGGAACTGATTCGTTATTTGCACCCTTTATTATTATCAATGGTAAAGTCGATAAGTTTCTCGATAATAATGTCAATAACGATCCGAAGATTTACTTCTCATTTTTAGGTGCTAACACTGACAAGACAGATCACATTCGGCTGTTGGGAAATAATACCTTTGGCTTTGAAGATTTAGCAAATGGTGGTGACAAAGATTACAACGATATGATTGTGCAGGTAAATTTAAGTGTCAATGCTACTTAGTATCAACTGCAAATAATTACTTAGCAAAATCAAACAACCTTATCCCGGTTGCGGGGTGGGGTTGTTTGATGTGTATCCATAAAATGGACATAAGGTTAATTAAACTAGTAAATTTACTGAAGGCAGTTATTGTCTTTCCTTCATAAATTTAATAGTTGATTCCTCTAGGGTAATAAAAAATCTTCGCCTTTATTTTTCCTGTTAATTTTTATTAAATTAAGGTAGCAAAAAAGTGATGAAGAATTTTTTCATAATCGATCATGGGTACTGTTTAACCAGAAAAGCTGACTATACTTTAGCCACCAAAGATACTGTCAATCGCTATATTCAAGAATTTGTAAACAATAATTCAGAAATTTAAAGTTTTTTTTATTACATAATTCTTAACTAGGGTATTTACTTAGGAAAGCATCTGTGATACTTTCATGTTGATTATCATCAATTAAAATGCCCGACGCTAAATTTAACAACCGTCTTTCTGTGTATTGGCTTGATCATGAGTATCCATCTTGCATACTTGCATAAGTATTAATTTCAAAATTGTATAAATTATGTAGCATTAACCAAATGATAACTTGTCCTCGATCTATTTAGACTATCTTTATTTTGAACAATGGATAACGATAGGAACCCTGTGATGTGAATGCAGGTATGCAATTAAACGAAGCCGCCCTCTGAATTTTTACACATTAAAGTACACAGAATGCCACAGAAGTCTTTCCTCTGCTGGCATAAAATTAAACACTGCCAGTGTTAGTAAAACAGAGACTGCCTAATATTCTTGACCTTATTCCTCACTTTTACCTTCGACTTGTTTTATATGACTTATATTAAGAACACTTTTCCGGAATTTCTCACGGCCCTAGAAGGGTTTGATCAGTTACCAGATGGAGCGATCGCTAATTTATCAGAACAGCTACAAGCCTGGCGCTATCGCATAGGGCAGAAAATCATCGGTAAAGAAAGTCTCCCGGAACGGATCACCATTATTTATGAGGGACAAGTGCGCCTGTTGGGATACGACCCCCAGACGCAAATGCCAATCACCCTAAAATTATTGCAACCTGGGGAAATTATTGGCGAAATTGGTTTGTTACGTGATGTCGCTTGTGAAACAGCGATCGCTTCCACCGAAGTAGTATGTTTAACCTTAAGTGCATCAGCATATTTTAGCTTTCTGGCTTTATACCCAGCCTTTGCCGAAGCTCGCAAGAACCGCAGTTATTTGGTAGAAGTTTTCGATATTCTCGGTTCCTATTGGCAAAAGCAAGCGATCGCCACTTTAAATCTCAGAGAACTGGCAGAAAAAGCCTTACCACAGGCGAAAATACATTACCTCCCTTCAGGAAAAACTTCATTCAACCAACTTGATAGCAAAAGCGTTTGGTTTGTAAGTGGTGGTGGTACAGTCACCAATTTCTCACCTGGCGATCGCTTAGAATCAGACGATGACAGAGACAAGATCCAGGTTATCGGTCAAAACCCCGCACGGTTGCTTGGTATACATCCGTCAGATTTGATCTTAGAAGATAGTCATGAGATAGAACTTGCGGTAACTGAAACTAGAGTAGATAGAGATAGCGCTAACGACCTAGATATTATTCCCTACGCATCAGACGAAATAGTTCCACAGACAGCCCCCCAAAACTCAAAAAATTCGTCAAAACAAAAATACCCATTTTTTGGCGGGAAGGGAGAACTAAATACAGCCTTCGCCTGCTTCCAAATGATCGCGAAGCACCTAGAAATGCCATTTCGTCGAGAGGTGGTTCGTCGCATCTTAACTGAGCAAGTCAAACGTCAGGGAACTATATCGTTTCAAGTTACTGCTTACCTAGCAGAATTAATCGGACTTAAGGCGCAGTTGATAGAGCTACCAGTCGCTTCAGTCACGCGCATTCCAACACCAGCGCTGATTCGCTACGGTGATAATTTTGCCGTTTTATATGAAGTAGATGCCAATAAGGTGGTTGTCGGTGTGCCATCCAAAGGAATTGTGCGCTGCAAACCCGCTCAATTGGTTGAACAATTAGATGTCGATCCAACTGACTTTCCGCCCAAAATTAAAGTATTACTGCTGACTGCTACCAACCAAACACCCCAAGAACGCTTTAGTTTACGGTGGTTTCTGCCCTATTTGTCAAAGCACCGTCGAGTCCTGATCGAGGTCTTTATCGCTTCCTTTTTCGTGCAGTTGGCAGCGTTGGCAAATCCGCTAGTCGTTCAGTTAATTATCGACAAAGTTATCACTCAAAATAGTATTGGCACACTACATATTTTGGGAGTTTTGCTCTTAGTAGTCGGGCTATTTGAGGCAGTGTTGACTACTTTACGAACCTACTTATTTGTCGATACCACGAATCGGATCGATATGGGTTTAGGGTCGCAAATTATTGACCATTTACTACGCCTACCACTGCGCTATTTTGAACGCCGACCGGTAGGTGAACTTTCGACTCGCATCAACGAACTAGAAAATATCCGCCAATTCCTCACGGGTACAGCCTTAACCGTAGGGTTAGATGCTTTGTTTTCGCTGGTATATATCGGTGTGATGCTGATTTACAGTTGGCAACTCACCTTAGTCGGCTTAAGCACAATTCCAATATTTGTGATTATCACCTTAGTTGCTTCTCCCACCATTAGTAGACAGTTACGTGCCAAAGCCGAACGCAACGCCGAAACTCAATCTTATTTAGTGGAGGTGATGTCAGGAATTCAAACAGTAAAAGCGCAAAATATCGAATTGCGATCGCGCTTTTCCTGGCAAGAACGTTACGCCCGATTTGTCGCTGCTGGTTTTAAAACAGTTGTGACTTCTACCCTCGCCAATTCTACTAGCAACTTTCTCAACAAACTCAGCAGCTTACTAGTTCTGTGGGTAGGAGCTTATTTAGTACTGCAACAACAATTAACTTTAGGCGAATTAATTGCTTTTAGAATTATATCGGGTTATGTAACCAGCCCAATATTACGTTTAGCTCAACTCTGGCAAAGCTTCCAAGAAACTGCTTTGTCTCTAGAGCGTTTGAGCGATATTGTCGATACCCCACAAGAAGCAGAAACAGACCGCTACAATATACCCTTACCCACGATCAAGGGAGCAGTGAAATATGAAAATGTTTCCTTCCGGTTTGGTACAAGTGGCCCTCTGCAACTTTCTAATGTCAACCTAGAATTTGCCCCAGGTAAATTTGTCGGCATTGTCGGACAAAGTGGATCTGGTAAAAGTACGATGATGAAATTACTGCTGAGACTTTACGAAACTGAGTCCGGCAGAATTTTGATTGATGGTTATGATATTGCCAAAGTGGAACTTTATTCGTTACGACGACAAATTGGCGTAGTTCCCCAAGAGACATTATTGTTTGACGGCAGCGTTCAGGAAAATATTGCCTTAACCAATCCCGATGCCACAACCGAAGAAATTATCGAAGCGGCTCAGGTTGCCTGCGCTCACGAGTTTATCATGAACTTACCCAACGGTTACAACACGCGAGTGGGAGAGCGGGGTTCTGCACTTTCTGGTGGACAACGACAAAGAATTGCGATCGCTCGTTCAGTTTTACAACGACCAAAATTATTAGTTTTAGACGAAGCGACTAGCGCATTAGACTATCCCACAGAACGGCAAATATGTCTCAATTTAGCCAAAGCATTCAAGGGTGATACAGTATTTTTTATTACTCACCGACTGAATACCGTCAGTAATGCAGACATGATTGTTGTGATGGATAACAGCAGGGTTATAGAACAAGGTAGCCATCAAGAATTAATGGCTGCTAAGGGTCATTATTATTACCTGTATCAGCAACAAGATGTGAACTTGTAATTAGCTATTGCTAGGGGCAAAGGTTTTTGGCATCAGTAAACATTGCCCACCCTACAAAAAATCCCAAACCTAAAATCCAAAATCGTTATGACTCAACTTAATGGGAATCACCTCAACGGAAATCAGAAAAACGGCAATCAGAAAAATGGAGTCAAGCAAGATTCACTGGTACTTACAAAACAACAGAAAGCTGCTCAAGAGTCTTTAATTAATTTAAACACTCAGGAATTTGAGCAATCTATTGTCTTGCGCCAATCTCCAATTTGGTCGCGTACAATCATGATTACACTAATGGGGCTAGCTTGTTTTGGAATTGCTTGGGCTTATTTTGCAAAAATTGAGCAAGTAGTGCCAGCAACAGGACAATTAAAGCCACAAGGAACAGTCAAAGATGTTCAAGCTCCTGTTAGTGGAGTTGTGAAAACGGTTAATGTTAAAGATGGACAAGAAGTCAAACAAGGAGATTTACTGGTAACTTTTGATTCCATAGCCTCTGTTGCCGAATTAAATTCTTTGAATAAAATTCGCCTTGCATTAATTAAAGAAAATCAAATTTATCGCCGATTGATGGGTGCGAGTACCGCTACGGGATCTGAACTCTTATATTTGCGTAGCAATTTGCCGCAAGAAACGGCTTTTTTGTTAAAAAGTCGAGCAGCCTTAGTAGCAGAAAATGAATTATTCCGTACTCAATTAAAAAATTCTGGTCAAGATTCTGGAGTGGGAATTGATGAACAACAACTTCTACGAGTTGCAAAAAAAGAATTAGACTCACGCTCTTCATCGGCACGATTGGAAGTAGAAAAAACTAAAAAACAACTTACCCAAAATCAAATTAAACTGGAAGATAGTAAAGCGAGTTTAGCTATTCAACAGGGGATTTTAGATAAGCTGAAGGTATTAGCAGAAGAAGGTGGTATTTCTCAACTTCAGTATCTCAACCAGCAGCAAGAAGTCCAAAACCGCACGGCAGAAGTAGCACAACTAGGTGAAGAACTGAAACGCCTCCAGTTTGATATAGAAAAAGGACAACAAGAGTTAAGTAATACAGTCGCTGTTTCTGATAAAAACATTTTGGATAAGATAGCCGAGAATAAACAGCGTATTGCCACAATCGATAGTCAATTCATGAAAGTTTTGCTGGATAATGAGCAGCGTTTGGCAGATGTCAATAGTAAAATATCTCAATCACAGTTAAATGTTAAATATCAAGAACTCCGCGCACCTGTAGCTGGAACAGTTTTCGATTTGCAAGCAAAAAATCCTGGATTTGTAGCAACTCCAACTACAAAACTGCTGCAAATTGTCCCCAAAGAAAACTATATAGCTGAAGTTTTCATCACTAACAAAGATATTGGGTTTGTGCGAAAAGGTATGAAGGTAGATGTCAGAATTGACTCCTTCCCTTACAGCGAGTTTGGCGATATCAAGGGAGAAGTTCTTGGCATAGGATCAGACGCATTGCCGCCAGATCAAACCCATCAGTTTTACAGATTTCCGGCAAAAGTCTCATTAGATAAACAATCCCTAATGATTAAGGGTAAAAAAGTTAACTTGCAATCAGGTATGTCCATCAGCGCCAATATAAAAGTGCGCGAAGAACGGACTGTGCTTAGTTTATTCACCGAGTTGTTTACCAAGCAAGTTGATGCTCTTAAAGAGGTACGATGAAGAGTGTTAAGTTAAAAGACCGTAGTGACTCCACAAAGAGAGTTACTCATTCACTAAGTACTAGTATACTTAGTACTTTTCCCTCACTCAGCACTCTTCATGATGGTTAATTCGCAACGCATCGAACCTGCTCCCGGACAAGAATCAGTTTGGGATTATCCCCGTCCTCCTCGCCTGGAGGACACAAGCAAACATATCCAAATAATCTTTAATGGAGTAATAATTGCAGATACTCACAACGCCAAACGTGTTTTAGAAACTAGTCATCCTCCTTCTTACTACATTCCCCCTGCGGATATCAAAATGGAATATCTACATCAGACTCCGCAATCTAGTTTTTGTGAGTGGAAGGGAAGTGCTCGTTACTACAATATCGGTGTTGGTGATAAAGAAGTCCATAATGCTGCCTGGTTTTACCAAAATCCCACACCAGCCTTTGAATCTATCAAGGAATATGTAGCTTTTTACGCTCATGTCATGGATAAATGCTACGTAAATGGCGAAGAGGTGCAACCACAACCAGGTAACTTCTACGGTGGTTGGATAACTAGTGATATTGTTGGGCCATTCAAAGGCGCTCCTGGTACTTGGGGATGGTGAGTCAATTTTAGATTTTGGATTTTAAATTTTGGATTCAAAGTAAGTGAAGCGATGTCTTGTGCGTCTACGCCTTTTGCTTCAAAAATTTTGTTCCTAAATCCTTATGAAAGTAGAAGTAGTACCTCATAATTTGACATGGCGCAGCAAATTTGACGATGAATCAAAGCATGTTGCGCTTACACTAGGTGAAAATGTAGTTGCTATTCACCATATAGGCAGCACAGCAATTCCAAATATCTACGCGAAACCCATTATTGATTTGTTGGTTGAAGTTGAAAACATCGCCAAAGTAGATGATTGTAGTTTGGATATGGAAGCATTAGGTTATGAAGTAATGGGCGAGTTTGGTATACCAAATCGCCGCTTCTTTCGTAAACATAATGAAACAGGTACAAGAACGTATCATATCCACACCTTCACAGCCAGATCGTCCGAAGTAAAACGACACTTAGCGTTTCGGGATTACATGATTGCACATTCTGAAGATGCACAGAAATATAGTGAATTAAAACGTAAGTTAGCGAAGCAATATCCTAACGATATCATCGGATATATGGATGGGAAAGATGGGTTCATCAAAGAGATGCAAAGAAAAGCATTGATATGGTGGACGCTTGATAAATCTGAATAACACAATGTCTTTTACCCATCTTTCTACACCAATTATTTGTTCAAAAACAGACTAAGAAATCAAGTTTTCTGTAATCTCAAAAATCCAGTCTCTAGGATTACTGAATTGATGTTATGGCTATCTAGAAATTTTCGATTCAAACATCAAATATGTTCCTCCTAGTCCTTCTAAGATTGTCCGTGTATTGGCAATCATCATTTTCTGATAAGTGTCACCGTCGCTTCCTGGTTCACCAAGTCCCTCAGCATAAAGCTTCCTGTCAGAAATTTTCACTTCAGCTTCTGTGGCTACAGATTGAATCAAATTAGGATTAATTTCTACCTCAGCAAAAATTGTTGACACTTTTGCCCGTTTAATGTTTGTAGCCAGATTTTTGACTCGCTCGGCTGTCAGTTTTTCGTTACTACGAATACTTTGCAACCCTCCTGCCAATGAAATACCATAAGCTTTGGCGTAATAACTCAGTGCATCAGAGGTTGTAACCAACTTGCGTTCTTTAGTCGGAATACTGGCAATTCTTGACTTAATCCAGCTATCTAGTTGAGTAAGTTCATTTGTAATTTTTTTGGTATTGCTCGTATAAGCCTCTGCCTCACTAGATTCTATTTTTCTCAGGTTACTATTAATTACCTCCACCATTCTGATAGCATTTTTGGTATTGTGCCAAACATGAGGATCAGTTACATTCTTACCATCGGCCTGAAATTTTTGTGGCTTCGGCACTGCTATTTGACCGACGGCTATTTTCGGTGCAGGGTTTTTACTCGCTTTAATTAGCTTGATCAGATTTGGTTCAAAATTGTAACCAGTATAAAGAATAAGATTAGCTTGCTCAATGGCTTTACGATCTTCTGGTTTTGGTTTATAAAATTGTGGGTCGGCAGTAGGAGAAATTAAGCAGGTGAGGTTAACTGTATTTCCAGCAACCTGTCTAGTCATATCACACAGTACGCTTGTAGTCGCTACAACTTGGGGAAGATTCTCATTTACCTGAGCAGTAGTCTGAGTGAATGTAGTTCTTGCAGCTTGATTTCCACAGCCAACAAATCCAATTGTCAAGGCAACAAGAATAGCTGGGAAGAAATTATTCAATGGTAATTTTTTTGACATCCTCAACTCCTACTGGATGTATAAGAAAGATAATCATTATTGGTAGATTATTAATGAAATACGAGAAGTCTTCAGCAGGGAAGAGGTTAAAGGTTGGAGACAGACAGAGAAGCCTTCGGCTGAAAAAAGGTTAAGGTTAAGGCAAGAGGAATTAATAGACTCTCCACTTTCCCCAGTCCACACCCAGCACTTTTTCGTTGATGAACCACTAATGAAGTTTTTAGAGGCAAAATATTAGTTAACTTCGCACGACAGGCTGGAAAATTGGTAGAGGTAGGAGCAGAATAATAGGTGATGCTGGGGAGCCTCGAAGGGTGTAGTTCTCTCACCGTCTGTTGAAGGGGCTATGCCATTATGCTTGATTACCACAAAGGTCGCAAATTGACTAGGATTATCAGCTTAAGGAGTGGAACGTAGTAATGATGGGGCTTATTGAGCATACGGGTTGATTTCGCAAACCGAGTCGTGAATCTAAGGCAATTGTAGCTGTGGTTTTGCGAGGTGTGGACATATCGTTGTTACAAAATTGGCAATTTGGCGATTTTTTAGCCATCAGCCTTTGTTACACTAATTTTCACCTAGTAAAGCCTTTCAATAGCGCTCAGAGCATCATATAACTAGTGTTTATTACCATACTTTTTGCCATAAATTTTATCCTTTAGTTTCTTCATCATTAAATCAAAGCCAAATCAAGTATATAGAACAATTCCTCAAAGCTAATATTGGTGAAGATAAACAATGATAATTTTAGTTATCCTCGTTAATACCCTCATTTCGCTGGTACTACTCTATGTGGCTTGGCGAGTGTGGCAACTCAAGCAGCAATTAGCGTACATAGCTGATAAATTAACCACCTATGAAAGTTGTACCCACACAGCACTGAATAAAGCACCCGAAAATATTTATCTCAGCCAGCAGAATATTTATAACTTACGGCAGCGAAATCAAGCGCTACAAATACAAATTCAACAAGTGCAGCAAATTATCAGTCTAATTTTGCTAGGACGGCAAATCTGGCAGCGTTATTTTCCTAAGCTACAGTTAATATCTGGGAAAAGAACAGTTGCAAAATGAGTTATGTCGGGTTCACATGAACATTTATAATTAGGGCTGACCTAGAGATAAGTCTGTAGCTTGCTTCCTGTAGGGTGCGGAGGCTACCGCCCTTGATGCAGCATCTCCATTAAGAGAAGGGTACGAAACTGATGTGTTAATACACAAAGAGACGCCTACCAGAGGTATTAAAACCTTGGGAGACACAAAGAATTTTGAATTATAAGTAATTAATGCTTTTTATATTAATTAATGAATAAAAGCAACATTTCTGGCTGAGATTTTGTCACGATAGATTAACTGAATAAAATCGGTAGAGTCTTACAAGGGGAGAAAATCCACCTAAAATGAGTGTAAGGAGAAAAACAACAAGATGTCTAATAACCGTTCTGGAGTATTTATTGGCGGTTTGATGCTCGGAGCTACCATCGGTGCTTTGACCGGTTTGCTCGTGGCTCCACGCACAGGGCGCGAAACGCGTAAAATTTTGAAAAAATCTGCCAATGCTATCCCAGAATTGGCAGAAGATTTATCAACGAGTGTGCAAATCCAGGCAGATCGTTTTTCTGCTAGCGCATTACGAAATTGGGATGAGACTTTAGACAGATTACGGGAAGCGATCGCAGCAGGTGTAGATGCCAGTCAGCGAGAAAACCAAGTCTTGAAGCGACAAACATTTGTTGAAGACCCAGATTCGCTTTCCCAGCAATTAGAACGCTCATAAATGACACAACCGTGATTGAACCCCTGTTTTGGTTGGGACTTTCCTTACTTTTAGTCGCCACAAGCTTGACTGCGGTTTTAGTGGCAGCAATACCGGCTTTGCAGGAGTTAGCACGCGCAGCTCGCAGTGCAGAAAAGCTATTTGATACCCTCTCACGGGAGTTACCGCCTACTCTAGAAGCTATCCGCGTCACTGGCTTGGAAATCACTGATTTAACTGATGATGTCAGTGAAGGTGTAAAAAGTGCTAGTCAAGTTGTGAAACAAGTTGACCAAAGCCTTGATAGTGCAAGAATTCAAGCTCAGAATTTGCAAATAGGTACACGTACTATTTTTGTTGGCGTGAAAGCTGCTTGGAGAAACTTCACGCGCCAAAAACCCACGAGGCGAACAGGCGATCGCTTGCCAATTAATGAAAAACCACCACTAACGTTGCGAGAACGAGAAGTGATGAGGCAAGAAAATCACCGAATCAAAGCAGAAATGTACCGTGCTAATGACGGTTACAATGACGCTGCTAGCTGGGAAAACAATTTCGATGAGGAAGATTGAATTAGGTCATGGGGCATGGGTATTGGTTATTTCTCTTCATTTTCTTTACTCCCCTTGCTCCCCACTCCCCAAAAACCTTTTGCTTTGATCCCCTAGATTAGAGTAAAGTAAACAAGTGTAAAGAACTATCATTTTTCTAGTACTCTTTTAAAACAACTTGTTCACTCTACCGTTGATATTTGTATAAAAACGTCCATGCAATCTTGTTTTTGGCGACGAATTCTGATATCCATTGCAATATTTTTTCTGGCTGGGTCGATTTGGGTTATGCATTCTCCCCCAGCACTGGCTTATGACAATCCTGAATTACTCCCTGACACCTTTACCCCAGTTGTTGACTTAGCTAAATCTCTGCCTGTGCTGCAAGAAGAAAAGCTAGTCAAAGATTTAGAGCAGTTTGAAGCCGATACGGGTTGGAAACTGCGAGTATTGACCCAGTATGACCGCACCCCAGGTCGCGCAGTGATCAAATATTGGGGTTTGGATGACAAGAGCATTCTATTAGTTGCCGATTCTCGCGGTGGTAACATCCTCAGTTTTAGTGTCGGCGATGCTGTCTATGAACTTTTACCCCGGACTTTCTGGATAGAACTGCAAACCCGCTTTGGTAATTTGTACTTTGTCCGCGAACAAGGCGAAGACCAAGCTATTCTGCAAGCCTTAGAATCGGTTAAAAGCTGTTTACTCAAGGGGGGTTGCAATGTTGTCCCCGGACTGCCACGAGAACAATGGATTCTCACCTTGATTAGCTCAGTTATTGGTGGGGTGATTTGTGGATTTGCAGCTCAACCCCGTAATAAAGGACAGGTTTTCGCTTGGCAATGGGCTTTAATTTTCTCACCTTTATGGGGAATCTTGTTTATTGCCTTTGGTATTGGGCCAGTGGTGACACGCACAAGCGACTGGCTACCTCTAACTCGAAATATCTCTGGGTTTCTCATTGGCGTCTTGGTTGCCTACCTATCTCCTATTTTCAGTCGGACTTCTCCCAGTAATGAGTTATGAGTACTGAAGATTTGAGCAGTTCAAGCCGCCGCTAAAACTTCCTACTGAGTTATAAGTTAATTAAAAACTTATAACTCCTAACTCCCAACTCTCTGAAGCTGATAAGCTGAAAGCTAATATTTGAGAAGCTCAACAAAAATGGAATGGCACGTAACTGATGCTCAAAGTTTAGCAATCATTGATAGTGAAATTGACACTCATGTTTTTTCACCCGCAGAATACGAAATTGTGCGTCGGATAATCTATGCCACGGCTGACTTTGAGTATAAGTCTTTGATTCGCTTTTCTGAGCGTGCCTTGCAAGCTGGAGCAGCAGCACTAGCCGCACGTACCACAATTGTGGTAGATGTCCCGATGGTACAAGTCGGTATTGCCTACGATATTCAAAACACCTTTGCTAATCCGGTGTATTGCAGCATGGAAGCTCTAACACGCCCCCAAAAAGAAAAAACTCGCGCCGCATGGGGAATAGAAACTTTAGCAAAGCGTTATCCAGAGGGCATTTTTGTTGTGGGCCAAGCGCAAACAGCATTGACAGCACTATTGGATTTAATTGAGGCTGAGGAAATTAGACCTGCTTTAATAATTGCGACTCCAGTGGGATTTATAAATGTTGATGAAGCCAAGGAGCGCTTACAAGATTCTTTAGTGCCTCACATTACAATTGACAGTCGTAAAGGTAATGCAGTTGTAGCAGCTGCGATCGTTGATGGATTGGTAGACTTGGCTTGGCAAGCCTATGGACAAGATGGAAATCGGGTGAGCTAGGAAAGTTGGCTCTATTGTACTTTTTATCCAAAAGAGTATTCAAAATTACTGAATATCTTGATATTTTTGTTAAGTAGTGCGAAGAAAGGAGCCTTTTCTTGTGGTAATTCAAGGTTTTAGTTTAAGCGCATATCTTGCAATTCCCGTGGTATTAAATCTTTTGGCTCAGGAAGAAAGGATAAAACTATCTACAGTTGAAAACGTCCATCAGGTATCTACTAACAAGGAAATGCTCCTATCGAGTCGCGAACTAATCAGCGCAAAGGTGACTCCGAAAACATACTATGTTAGTGGTATTGGAAACGACAAAAATAGCGGACTCTCTACTTCATCTACATTTAGGACGATTCAAAGGGCAGCAGACCTTACCAACCCTGGCGATACAGTATTGATTATGAACGGAGTATACAGAAATTCACCCAGAGATGGGAGTGTAGTAAATATTAAACGTTCTGGAACTGCAAATGCATGGATTAGATATAAGGCATATCCTGGGCATTTCCCAAAAATTCAGCACAATACGTGGAATGGTATCGGGGTTTCAAATGGAGCTTCATATATAGAAATCAACGGGCTGGAGGTCATAGGAAACAATGCCAACATAACCCTTGATTATGCAATGAGGGAGAAAACTAATAGAGTAAACCCCCTGACTAATGGAAACGGCATCAGTGTGGATGGACGAAAAAATGGTCATAGTCACCACATACGTATTGTAAATAACAAGGTACATGGGTGTGGAGGAGCAGGTATTTCAGCGATTGAATCGGACTATGTGATAATAGATAATAACGTGGTGTTTGATAATGCCTGGTATGGTATTTACGGTTCTAGTGGTATTTCAATGTTGCACAATTGGAATTCTGACAACAACCGGGGATACAAGATGTTTGTTACCAACAACAAGACCTATAACAATCGCATGTATATCCCTTGGATTGAAGTTGGTAAGATATCAGACGGTAATGGCATTATTATCGATGGTTCTAGAAATGATGATAATAACTCAAAATTGGGTGCATATAAAGGACGTACTTTAGTTCAAAACAATCTTGCATTTAATAATGGTGGCTCAGGTATTCATACATTTTTAAGCGATCATGTTGATATTGTAAATAATACTGCTGTTTTAAATAATCAGAGTCCAGAAATTAAAGGTGGACAAATATTTGGTCATACGTCATCTGATGTCAGAATTATCAGGAACATTCTCTATGCTTTTCCTGGAAAAAATATTAATACTAACACTAAAAATAAAAATGTTATTTATGATTATAATATCTACATCAATAGTTCTAAGGTAAGTGTTAAAGGGCCTCATGATATTGTTGCAGACTCACAGTTTTTAAGAAAGTATCCTACTTTAAACAAAATATCTGGTGATTGGAAATTGCGGCTAGATAAACAAAACCCGCCAACACGGTCTTATGTAGAACCTAAGTCGGCAGGTATTGTTTGTGGCACTGTAACTTATCGTTTGCAAGGAAAACTCATCAAAGTGGGATGTTATCGTTAGCAAAAAGTCAGGAGGTATGGGGCAATCCCTTGCGCCTTTTTGAAAAAGAAGCCTATCCTAACTATTACTGATTACTTCTTCTTTAATCTTCTACTTGACGACGCCGCCGACGTGGCTTTTGTTGTTGGTCTTCACGCAAGCGGCGACCAATTTCATTAAAGAAATCCCGCCGCAGATAAGGATAATCGCTCACCCAAAGGTCACGACTGGGAAAGTAAATATCGCTAAATTCTTCAATACTGCTCAAATCTGCGCGATTTGACATCACTACCATTTCTGCAATTTGACCGCGATTAATAACTTTATGAGCTGGACGTAATGGTGCGACAAACTCAATACTAAATCCTGTCTCATCACCGATTTCTAAGTTTATTTGTTTTTCTCGGTTTTCTACAATCACCAATTCGCCTTTGTTGTTGACTGTTTCTTGTTTACCTACCAACTGGTCTGTAATCCACCAATCTAGCACTCGACCTCGGAAAAAACCGCCGTACTTATAACGGCGGCATTGCAAATTCCGCATACTTGCTTGAAACACTGGATACCACAGCCAAAAAAAAGCGCTAAGTACCCCTAGCACAAATACTATTGATGCAAATTCAAGCTTGAAAATAACTGTTACAAGCAAAAGAACAACTACCGCAACTACAGAAATTAACAGCCGTTGCAAGAAATTTGAGAACTTCCCCCAGTAGTACTTGTACTGCAAACCAGTGGCAATTAGGGGGACAACTTGTTCAAATTTCTGGCGAGTCAGTGGTACTAACATGAGTGCCCAATTGTGTGTTTAAAGTATTTTTTCTAATCCATATACTAACGACTTTAGCGCTAAGATTTTGCGAATCGCTAGCAGTACTCCTGGCATATAACAAGCGCGATCGCTCGTATCATGTCGTAAAGTATAAATCTGTCCAGCTGCGCCAAAAATCACTTCCTGGTGGGCAATCAATCCCGGCAAGCGCACACTATGAATTCTAATCCCTTCATCTGCTACACTGCCTCTAGCTCCTGCTAATTTTTCCGTTTCTTCTACAACAGCAGGGTTAAAAGTTTTACCGAATTCTCCTAATAACTGCGCCGTTTGAATAGCAGTACCACTGGGTGCATCAGCTTTTTGGTTGTGATGCAGTTCGATAATTTCCACATGGTCAAAATATTTTGAGGCGGCGATCGCGGCTTGTTGCAACAGTACCATGCCAATGGAAAAATTAGGAATAATTAGACAACCTGTGCTAGCTTTGTCGGCAAAGTCTGCCAGGTCTTGAATTTGTTCTGGACTTAAGCCAGTTGTGCCAACTACAGGACGAATACCGTAAGCGATCGCACTGCGAATATTGTCATAAACTGAATCGGGATGGGTAAAGTCCACAATCACCCCTGGAGGAGACTGTCTGTCACCAGCCACATACCCCAACATCGGTTCTAATTGATTGGTAATCGGCACTTCCAAAGGTTCGCTTAAACCCGCCAACTCCCCAGCGTCTTTATCTTGATGTTCCAAATTGTGGTCAATTGCACCCACTAGGTTTAAGTCAGGCGCTTGCGCCACCGCCTTAATCACTTCACGGCCCATTTTGCCAGCAGCACCGTTGACAATAACCGGAATAGGAGCTTGATTCGTCATAGGTCGAGAAATACTTTTTGAGTCAACAAGGAAATTGTAAAGACTTTGGTGATCTAGTAGCTAGCTTCTCAAATCTCTGGCTGAATTTCGACTACTAGGATTTGTGCAGCTCATCGCTTAGTTTTTTCATTCCCCAGAAGATCGGTTCTCATTTTCATCCCATCATCTTACCCAGTAACCCGTTTCATTTTCCGATCATACTGCTTTGATAAGTATTACTTATGAAAATTATCAGCCTTTGTTTGTCAAGTCTAGTTGACCATTTGTAATATTATTGTTATATTTATTTACATAGCTTAGTAAAGCGCCAAAGAAAGCTGCATAGCTAAAATTGCACCTGCCTATTACCTATATAGTTTTGGTTGCATTGGGTGTTAACTAAGAAAAACAGACTTCGGTTTTAAAATATCCCATCGACATTTGGACTTCTCCCATCTACCTCGGCTATCAAGTCGGGGTTTTTTATCTGACTTTTCGATTGATTCGGAATTCTTTAAGGGAACTTCCGCTCTCTCACTTCCACAGCATAATCTTGCACGGCCCTGGTAATCGTCTCGCGCAAATTTGTGTAAACTTTGGCGAATGGTGGATGCTTTTCTGCCAGTCCCAGGACATCTGAGGTAACTAAAACTTGTCCATCGCAGTGAATTCCCGCACCGATACCAATTGTGGGAATACTTAATTTTTGTGAAATCTGCATTGCTAAATCTGCGGGGATATGCTCTAACACGAGAGAAAATACACCCGCTTGTTCGAGAGCGATCGCTTCAAGTAAAATCCTCTCACTGGCTTCTTGCGTCTTACCTTGTTGGCGCAAACCCAGTTGATGTATTGATTGTGGTGTCAAACCCACATGACCCATAACCGGAATTCCGGCTTCTACCAAACGAGCCACAGTTTGGGCGATCGCAGGATAGCCACCTTCTAATTTTACTGCTTGAGCGCCCGTTTCCTTCAGCACCCGCCCAGCTGAGTGCATCGCTTGTTGGAGACTTTCTTGATACGTCAAGAATGGTAAATCTACAACTACTAATGCCCGTTTCACCCCACGGCGCACAGCTTTAGCGTGATAGATAATTTCATCTAAAGTAATTGGCAGTGTTGTTTCATATCCTAAAACTACTGCCATCGAGTCACCCACGAGGATTAAGTCTACACCAGCTGCATCGATGAGTTGAGCGATCGCATAATCCCAGGCGGTCAACGCGACAATTGAACGTCCTTGTTGTTTCCATTGAATTAATTGCTGGGTAGTGATTGCCATTGCCAATTTTAGATTTTAGATTTTGGATTTTAGATTTTTTGTCCTTTGTCATTGGTCGTTAGTCATTTGCTAAAGACAGAAAACAAAGGACAAATGACTAATCATTTAACGGCGCGACTGAAAGCAATATGGGGTTTTGCACTACTCGTTTTGGGCATTAACCAAGCTAGACCTTGACTAGTGCCAATCCATAATTTATTGGCAATGTCAGGTGCAAGGGCAAGAACCCGACTAGAAGGAAGTCCAGCAACTTCTGCATCTAACACAGCGCCTGTATTTGGATTTAATCGTAACAAACCATTGTTAGTCCCGACCCAGACACTACCATCTTTAGCAAAACGTACCGCCGTCACGTCACGCCCACGCAAACGAGTTACAGACCGCAACACCGCACCAGTTTTCGGGTTAATAACTAGCAAATTATTCGGCATTCCTGCCCAAATTAACCCTTCTGGACTGATAGCTAAAGCTTGGACAGTCGTCCCTGGTAAATCGGCAATTCGCTTCATAATTGCAGCACTGGCAGTATTTACCCGTACTAATCCATCAAGTGTACCAACCCACAGTTGACCTTCAGCATCTAAAGTCAGGGTATTGGCGCTGACACCAGGCAGATTTTTTAATGTTGTCATAATCAAGCCTTGATCGGGACTAATGAGAGCTAAACCGCTATCGGTTCCAGTCCACAAATAACCCCGTTTGTCAAGTAACAATGACAACACCCGTTTAGAAGGCAAAAATAAATTCTGCGCGGTGATTTCGCTAGTGCGGGGGTCTACTCGGACTAGTCCCTCATAACTCCCCACCCATAAACGTCCTACTTTGTCTTGGGCTAAAGCACCAATGGCAATATTCGGTAAGCTAACACGAGAAACAATCTTGCCAGTTTTAGGATCAATCCGCGATAGCCCTCGCCAAGAACCTACCCAAAGATTGCCTGTAACATCTTCTAGTAAGTTACCGACACGATAATCAGTTTCTGGTGAATTTTCTTGCACTCCCCGTTCATCGGGCAAAGGTTCTACTCGCGGTGGCGGTGCCGAAGGTGGGTAAGCGGGAGTTACATCAGATGAATTAATATCAGGGGTTTTTTGTGCCCATCCCATATTTGGCGAAACTATCAACCCCAGCAGGATAGAACTAATCAATAAACTAGTACGCTTGCAAAACAATATCACGGTGACATTTCCTTTGGATACAGCACCCATAGCCGTTATCTAAACTGGCTTTGGGTTAATTCCAGTGTTCCCGTAGCTGGGATTTTTTAAACATTAGGGATTGGGGACTAGAGGCTGAGAACTAGGAAATAAATATTTAGGAATACTTTACTCATTATCCAATACCCAATACCCAGCACTTAATTCCCCAGTCTCCAAATCTCATTGATGACATTTTGTAAAGCATTTGTAACAAAAAGTTTAAATCTTTATGTAATAACAAAATTAAATATATAAGTTAAAAACTTTCAAAGAATAACTTATCGAATTATTGATATATTGTGGAATAAGTTACAAATTACGTGGCGTGCAATTTTTTATCTTTCGCTCATCACTCTGCTAAATCTCTGTCAAGTAAATTCTTTTCTGGTATCTTTTCCATCAAAGGAGAAGATAGAGGGAGTGTAGAGGCGGGAATGTGTGCCAGCCAGCCCAATCCCCTGAATACCCCAATTTGTAGGGGAATTATCTAAATCAAGCCGCAAAAGCGGAAGTTTTGGTGAAATTGAGAAAGTTTAGTTGGGTGCGAAGAAGAGGTAAAAAAGAATTTTGATTTGTAAGAAGAGGAAACAGTAGAAGCGCTAGGTCGTGTACCCCTAGAAGGGGATAACACTGGTGAGGAGGGCTACCATTGCTACCAAAATGTCCACCGCAAAAAAACTACTACCTTTTGGCAAAAACAACCCCTAACAAAAATTTTTCCTGAATATTCTCCCCGATGAAGGGGGGAAAAACTGGGTGAGGGGAAGTTGCACAAAACGTGATTTGATAATTAACAAGAGTGATTTCAGGGAAGGATAAAATTATGTCTTACGCTCAAACGAAGACTCAGAGCAAGTCTGGGTATCAAGCCGGGGTTAAAGATTACAGATTAACTTATTACACACCCGATTACACACCAAAAGATACCGATCTTCTAGCTGCGTTCCGCATGACACCTCAGCCTGGTGTTCCTCCCGAAGAAGCAGGTGCGGCTGTAGCGGCTGAGTCTTCCACAGGTACTTGGACAACTGTGTGGACAGACTTGCTCACCGACCTCGATCGCTACAAAGGTCGTTGCTATGACATCGAACCAGTTCCCGGCGAAGACAACCAGTACATTTGTTACGTTGCCTATCCTCTGGACTTGTTTGAAGAAGGTTCTGTAACCAACGTTTTGACCTCAATTGTCGGTAACGTATTTGGTTTCAAAGCTCTGCGGGCACTACGTCTAGAAGACATCCGTTTCCCAGTAGCTTACATCAAGACCTTCCAAGGACCTCCTCACGGTATCCAAGTTGAGCGCGACAAGTTAAACAAATACGGTCGTCCTTTACTGGGTTGTACCATTAAGCCCAAATTGGGTCTTTCCGCTAAGAACTATGGACGCGCTGTATACGAGTGCTTACGCGGTGGTTTGGACTTCACCAAAGACGACGAAAACATCAACTCTGCACCATTCCAAAGATGGCGCGATCGCTTCTTGTTCGTCGCTGAAGCTATTGCCAAATCTCAAGCAGAAACCGGTGAAATTAAAGGTCACTACCTAAACGTTACCGCTCCTACCTGTGAAGAAATGCTGAAGCGGGCTGAGTACGCAAAAGAACTCAAAATGCCCATCATCATGCATGACTACCTCACCGCAGGTTTCACCGCCAACACCACATTGGCTCGTTGGTGCCGTGATAACGGTATTCTGTTGCACATTCACCGGGCGATGCACGCTGTAATTGACCGTCAAAAGAACCACGGTATCCACTTCCGTGTATTGGCTAAAGCCCTACGTTTGTCTGGTGGCGACCACATCCACACTGGTACAGTAGTTGGTAAGTTGGAAGGTGAGCGCGGCATCACAATGGGCTTCGTTGACCTGTTGCGTGAAAACTATGTTGAGCAAGACAAGTCTCGTGGTATCTACTTTACCCAAGACTGGGCTTCTCTACCTGGTGTAATGGCAGTTGCTTCTGGTGGTATCCACGTATGGCACATGCCCGCGCTGGTAGAAATCTTTGGTGATGACTCCGTACTACAATTCGGTGGTGGTACTCTGGGACACCCTTGGGGTAACGCTCCTGGTGCAACCGCTAACCGTGTCGCCTTGGAAGCCGTTGTTCAAGCTCGTAACGAAGGTCGCAACTTGGCTCGTGAAGGTAACGATATCATCCGCGAAGCTGCCAAGTGGTCTCCTGAACTGGCTGTTGCTTGCGAACTGTGGAAAGAAATCAAGTTCGAGTTTGAAGCAATGGATACCGTCTGATCTTGAAGTTAAAAGTTAAAAGGTAAAAGGTAAAAGAAAATAGCCATTCCTACTTTTTACTTTTTACTTTTTACTTTTTTAGGCTGGGGTCAAGCATGAATCTTAAGCAAATTGCGAAGGACACAGCCAAAACTCTCCAAAGCTATCTGACTTATCAGGCTCTAAGGACAGTATTGGCACAGTTAGGCGAAACGAATCCTCCATTAGAACTTTGGTTGCATAACTTTTCGTCTGGCAAAATTCAAAATGGTGAGTCATTCATTGAGCAACTGTTGCGAGAAAAACCGGATTTGGCTTTGCGAATCATGACTGTCAGAGAACACATTGCCGAAGAAATTGCAGAATTTTTACCGGAAATGGTTCGCACTGGCATTCAGCAAGGCAACATGGAGCAGCGTCGCCAGCATTTAGAACGCATCACACGAATAGACACATCCAACCCCAGCCTGCAACCAGAACAGCAAGCAACTTCAGATCCGAATTTGGATAACTTGTCCAATTAGTTCGCTCAACCCAGTAGTAAAAAATCGCAACCCATTATCAAAAAGCTATGCAAACTTTACCAAAAGAGCGTCGTTACGAAACCCTTTCTTATCTTCCCCCTCTGTCTGATGCTCAAATTGCTAAACAAGTCCAGTACATCTTGAATCAAGGTTACATTCCTGCGATCGAGTTCAACGAAACTTCTGAGCCAACAGAATTATATTGGACAATGTGGAAGCTACCTTTGTTCGGTGCTAAATCCACTCAAGAAGTATTGAGCGAAGTTCAAGGATGCCGTTCTCAATTTAACAGCAGCTATATCCGTGTTGTGGGTTTTGACAACGTCAAGCAGTGCCAAGTTCTCAGCTTTCTTGTTCACAAACCCAATAAAGGTAACAGATACTAAAGCTAGTGAGCTTTAAGTAATTAGTTTATACCCATAGGAGAGGTAGAATTATCTGCCTCTCCTATTTATTAAATTTTTTTGAAACGCAAAGGTACGCAGAGGTTTACGCAGAGGGGCGCGGAGTTATCCTCTGTGTGCTTCTACGTTTTTTAAGAGAAGAATAATACTACAAGAAGTAATATCAGGTTCGGTTGCAACATTACGATTAGACGTGAACTTAAGTAGTTCAGGAAGTATTTGCCGACATTTGGGGATTGAAGCTTCACCATCTAATGCATTATCCGAAGCGTCCCGCTTGGTGGGACAATAAAGACGAGAAATGATGCAAGCCTAGTGTTGTCTCCAGCCCAAAGGAATCTGTAGAAATGTTGAAACGAATTGTATTAATTTTGCTATTGGTGTTGAGCTTCAGTCTGAGTAATTCGGATGTAGCGGCTGCGGCTGGACTCAAAAGCTTTGTAGACACTAGTGATGGCTATCAGTTTTTATATCCTAACGGCTGGCTGCCAGTTAAAGTTGCCAATGGGCCAGATGTGGTTTTCCACGATTTGATTGAGGTGTCTGAAAATGTTTCGGTTGTGATTAGCCCAGTTCCAGAAGGTAAAACTTTGTCAGAATTGGGAACCCCAACAGAAGTAGGATACAAATTAGGAAAAGCGGCTCTCGCACCTCCTGACTCTGGTCGTTCGGCTGAATTAGTCAATGCCGCACAGCGAGAAGTAGACGGTAAAACATACTACCTTTTAGAGTATGAGGTTAAACTTCCCAATCAACAGGAACGACATAACATCGCCAGTGTTGCTGTTAGTCGTGGTAAACTTTTTACCTTCAACGCCTCAATTCCTGAAAAACGCTGGCAGAAAGTTAAACGGATGATTGATGAAGTTGTTAATTCTTTTTCTGTCTATTAATTGGGGAGTAGGGAGAGATCAATTAAAAATTAAAAATTAAAAAAGACTGTGGGAAAAGGAGAACAAGGGAAATAAGCAATGCCCAATACTTCGGCTCCTTTCGACTTCGCTACCTCGGCTTCTCTACGAGACGCTACGCGAATGCTCGGCACAAGTCAAGGCAAGTTGCTCAGTACAAGTGCCCAGTACCCCATCCCCAATTACCAAGTTGGTCAGATCATGAAAATTCCACCTTTTGTACTTGCCTCAGCTTCCCCAGCCCGACGCCGCTTGCTGCAAACTGTTGGTATTGAACCGATAGTTCAACCGAGTGACTTTGATGAGTCGCAAATTGAACTAAGTGAACCAGCAGAATTGGTCAAAACTCTTGCCCAGTATAAAGCAGAAACTGTAGCCCCACAGTTTGAATCAGCTTTGATTATGGGTTGTGATTCAGTTTTGTCCATCAATGGTGAAATTTACGGCAAACCAGCAGATTTCTCGGAAGCGATCGCCCGTTGGCAGATAATGCAAGGTAACTTTGGCGACTTGTACACAGGTCACACCTTAATTGACCGTGAGCAAAACCGTATTTTAGTCAAGTCTCAAGTTACAAGAGTTTACTTTGCTCAAATGAGCGAAAAGGCAATTAAAGCTTATGTTGCCACAGGTGAACCACTCAAGTGTGCTGGGGCCTTTGCCATTGAAGGTTTTGGAAGTTTCTTCGTAGAAAAAATTGAAGGCTGCCACACCAATGTAATTGGACTCAGTTTACCCCTGCTGCGGCACATGCTAGAGGAATTAGGATACGATGTCACTGATTTCTGGCAGCAATAGTCATTTGTCTAAAGTTATTGACCAATGACAAATACTTCGACTCCTTTCGACTCCGCTACCTCGACTTCTCTACGAGACGCTACGCGAACGCTCGGCACAAGTCAAGGCAAGTCGCTCAGTACAAGTGACTAATGACTAATAACTAAATTGCCTGATATTGAGTATTGCTTCGCCATGATCTGGAATCCAGGCTAGCCACTCATCTGCTGAAACCGGACATAATAAAAGTGCTTCGTCAAAACTAAAGGGGTTGGGAAGTTGCAAAAGGTTTACCCAAGTAGAAGCTCTGAACCTCTGTAAGCCTTCCAGATTATTGTGCTTTCTTGTATATACAGCAAAATCCGGTCTATGAGAATCTAGTTTCATAGCTTTCTATTAGCCTTCACAAATGGACTAATCTAAAATTATTTCTGTAACCTAGACTACAAAATAACTAATACTTGTGAAAAGTATCTGTCTTATAAATTTACGTTGGCTGGGTGTAAGTGTTTGCTTATATTGCAGACCACAACAGGTATGGCACGACAGGTTGTAGACTGGCCACTAGATTGCATTCCCAACTAGAATATGTCATTTACTTCTATGCCCTCGCTGCGCGAGCAACAACATCCCCTAATTCGTCAGCTAGCTGATTGTATTGAGGCAGCTTGGCATCAGCACCTGGATTTATCCCCTTACCATTTGCCTAATGAGTTGGGGTATGTGGAAGGTAGATTAGAAGGCGAAAAACTGACGATTGAAAACCGTTGCTATCAAACGCCCCAGTTTCGGAAAATGCACTTGGAACTGGCAAAAATCGGCAATATGCTGGATATTTTGCACTGTGTCATGTTTCCTCGCCCAGAATACAACCTGCCGATGTTTGGTTGTGATTTAGTTGGGGGTAGAGGTCAAATTAGTGCAGCGATCGCAGACCTTTCTCCTATCCAAGTAGAACGCACCTTACCAGAATCTTATACTTCAGCACTGACACAGCTAACAGTGCTTAACTTTTCCCAACCCCGTGAATTACCAGAATGGGGAAATATTTTTTCGGATTTTTGTATCTTTGTCCGCCCTAGTTCCCCAGAAGAAGAAACAATGTTTCTATCGCGAGTGCAAGAATTTTTAGATATTCATTGCATCCAAGCGATCGCTTCAAGTCCTGTTTCAGTTGAACAAGTCACCCAAAATCTTGCCGGACAACACAACTACTGCACCAAACAGCAGCAAAACGATAAAACCCGCCGCGTACTAGAAAAAGCCTTTGGCCCAGTTTGGGCAGAAAATTACATGACTACAGTTTTATTCGACCTGCCAAATTAATCATCCCCGTTATCCCCCATCCCTTGATCTCCCTTATCTGTAGGCTCTGTTACGTTTTCAGATAACGGATAAATGTAGAATTCATTCAACGAGAGTTTAATGGAGTCCAAAAACAGCAGCAGGGAGAATAATAAGGTCTTTGAAGCGAATATCACACAATGGTTTGTTGTCTTGGGAGGTGCAAGCAACTAGCCTCTGCTAACTCATTGACCAGAAAGTTAAGGAAACTCTGATGTTAAGAATGCTCAAGTTGATAGATATTTTTTAGTTAGTTAATCGTTGATTTACTTAAGGAAGACTAACTTTTGTAGCAAGATTGTGTCCAACAAAGGCAACAGTCTCTTTTTGATGTTTCTTTCCAATTTTGTGACTAACTATAGCCGTAGTGAATGTAGCAGTAAAGTACCGCATCATACCAATTTAGGATTTTGTGTAGAGACGCGATATATCACGTCTCTACATCTAGATTCATACTGCTTGTGAATTCTGCTAACTTCCATTGCACTTATGTCTCAATAATACTCAGAGTTATTGAATAGTCAGCTACTATAGCGTTTCTCAGTTTCAATACACTAATCCCACCCCCTTAAGAGCAAGCGTTGGGAAATAAACCTCAAAGCCTCTCTCCTAAAAGGAGTTACGGTGTACACACAAGTTTCTTAACCTGCAATGGCATTGCATCGACTGACAATGGCATTGCATCGACTAACAATGGAATTGCATAGAATAACAATGGAATTGCATCGAATAACAATGGCATTTCAAGCTAGGAAAATAGAAGTAGAGAGTAAAAAATAGCCATTAATGAGA